>CABTXP010000004.1 GCA_902488815.1 uncultured Eubacteriales bacterium
GAAGAAGAATTCGGAGTATCAGCAGCAGCACCTATGGCAGTTGCAGCAGCACCTGCTGCAGGCGGAGCGGCAGCACCGGCAGAAGAAGAAAAGACAAGCTTCGATGTAATTCTTAAAGAAGTAGGACAAGAAAAGATTAAGGTTGTTAAAGCAGTTAAAGACCTTACAGGACTTGGCCTAAAAGAAGCTAAAGAAGTAGTTGACTCAGCTCCGAAAGCTGTTAAAGAAGGCGTAAACAAAGAACAAGCTGAAGAAATGAAGACTAAGCTTGAAGAAGTTGGCGCAACTGTAGAAATTAAGTAATTTAACTCTACAAATCTTAACCCCCACAGCGGGGGTTTTTTTATTTTCCTTTGATTTTCTGTGCTAAAATGATTTGAGGAGGAAGTATGGGACTATTTGATTTTTTAAAAGACGAAAATATTAACGACAAGTTTATAATTACAATAAATAGAGAATACGGCAGCGGCGGTTCGGAAATTGCGCGTATCGCTTCGGAAAAACTTTCTATACCTCTTTACGACGAAAGAATTGTGGAGCTTAAGGCTATGGAAAGCGGGTTCAGTGAAGAGCTTTTAAAGGGGGAGACCCTTATGCCCATGGACACGGTTTACGACCTTTACAGGGAGAACGACTCCTACAGCAGCGAGGACATGCTCTCAAGTGATGCGGCGTTTTTGTCCCAATCTCGTGCCATAAGACACTTGGCTGAAGAGGGCAGCTGTATATTTTTGGAAAAATGTGCAGGCTATGTCCTTAGAGATTACAAAAATGTACTTAAAATTTTTATTCACGCGCCTTACGACTATAGAAAAAAGAGAGCGGTAGAGGTTTACAAGGACAAAGAGACGGTTGTAGACAGCAGAATTAAAAAATACGACACCAGGAGAAAGAATTTCTTTAACAAAAACACAAAGCTCTCTTGGGAAAATGCAATGGAATATGATTTCTCCATAAATGCATCAATGTTTTCACAGGAAGAAATTGCGGAGATTATAGCGGACATTGCAAGGATTAAGTATCGATGAACGGGTTCTATATCGGGACAGCCTTGGCTATAGTTGCGGGGATATTTCTTTTCAAATCTCTTAAGGCAATACTTAAGATTGCTGCAAATATTGTAGTGGGAGCGGTGCTGCTTTACGTCTTTAACTATGTAGGGGCAGGCTTTGACATACACATTCCCCTTACTTTTTTAAACCTTTTTATAGTAGGACTTTTGGGCGTGCCGGGCATTGTCCTTTTGGCCTTTCTCACACTTCTGTAAAATTTCTTTTGTTTAACACGAAGTTTTGCTATGATATGTGGAAGGAGTTTAGATGAAGAAATTTTTAACAGTAATAATAATTATAATAATGGCTGCCCTTTTAGGAGCCTTATTTTTTCTAAGAGGCGCTCTTTCAAAAGGCACAAACTTCGGCATGAAGACTTTGGACTCAAACGAAGAAGTAAAGACGGAAGAGAAGAAAAAGGAAGAGCCTGAGATAAAAACTACAAATGTATTTAAGGACAACAAGCCTTTAAACATAATCCTATTGGGAGAAGACACCACACCTACGAGGGACGACCCCAAGGGCAAGTACGTGGGCAGAACTGACACTATAATGGTTGCCACTTTAGACCCGGAGAGGAAAAAGGCAAGACTTTTGTCCGTGCCTCGCGACTCTCGGGTTAAAATTCCGGGACACAAGGTACAAAAAATAAATGCGGCATATCCCTTAGGCGGCGTACAACTTACAGTAGATACCTTGGAAGAATTTTTGGACATAGACATCGACCACTATGTAATCGTAAACTACGACCTTATAAAGGAATTAATAGATGCGGTAGGTGGAATTGAAGTCTATATACCGAGGGACTACAAGAAGAGAGACGACTGGGTAATACCCGCCTTGGTAATAGACTTTAAAAAAGGCTGGCAGACACTAAACGGCGAAGACTCGGTAAAGTATCTTCGCATAAGAGACATATATCCCATCCCCGACATAGGAAGAATATCGGCGCAACAGGATTTTATGTTGACACTTTTTGACAAGTTAAAAAGCCCTCGCACCATATTTATGCTTCCTAAACTTTTGGACATAGTAACGACAAATGTGAAGACGGACTTAACTTACGGGGAAATGGCATATCTTGGATACTGGGGACTTAAACTTAACAGAGAAGACATATCTACGGCGACAATAGAAGGTCACGGCCAAAAAATGGACGACGGCATAGACTACTGGATTGTGGATCAGGAAAAGGCGAAGGCAAAGTATCAGGAATTCTTTAATGAAAAAGAAACGCCCACTACAACGGATGAGCTTAAAGTCTATAGACTTGGCGAGGACGGGGACGGCACAAACCCAATTCACACCAAGGAAGAAATACAGAGAGAAGCTGAAGAAAGGCTTAAAGGAACTAAATGATTTACACAAGACCATGTTATTTGGAAGTAAATTTAGACAAATTAAAACACAACTACTTTGAGATTAAAAAATATCTTAAAGAAGGCACGGAAATTATTGCCATTGTAAAAAGCGATGCCTATCACTTCGGTGATGTGGAGATAACGAAAAAACTAATCTCACTTGGCGTGGAAAAATTTGCCGTGGCTACAATGAGTGAAGCTATAAATCTCAGAAAAAACTTTAAGGACATAGATATACTTTTATTAGGACCGATGCCTGAATATTTAATAGAAAAAGGGATAAAAGAGAGCATCGTCTTTTGCATCCCGTCACTCCAATGTGCCGTCGAGCTTAATAATGCGGCGAAAAAATTAAACACCGTGGCAAGGGCACACTTTGCAGTAGATACGGGAATGAACCGCATCGGCTTTAAAGACAATGTTGACGAAGCTGAAGAAGCCTTTAAGCTATCAAACATAGAAGTAGAAAGCGCCTTCACACACTTCGCACTGTCAGATGTGGATGAAAAATTTACACACAGGCAGTTTGACAAATTTAGAGAATTTGTATCGGCAATGAAAGAAAGAGGCTGCGAATTTAAATACACCGACGTAAGTAACTCCCACGCAGTCTTGGGCTACAGAGACTTTGACATGGACTATGTAAGGCCCGGCATACTCCTTTATGGAAGCGTTGAAGGAGATAAAAACGGGGAAGGATATGAGGTAGAATTTATCGGAGAGATAAAGGCTGAAGTATCTTTTGTAAAAGAAGTAAAAAAAGGAGAGGGCATCTCCTACGGTCATATATTTGTGGCGGAAAAAGACATGAAAATCGCAACCCTTCCCATAGGATATGCAGACGGCATAGTGAGAAACCTGTCAGGCAAAATTTCAGTCCTTGTAAAGGGCAAGAGAGTAAGACAAGTGGGCCGCATATGTATGGACCAAATGATGATAGACGTAACGGACATGGACGTAGAAGTGGGAGAGGTCGCAGTAATAATAGGAAGTCAAGGCGCTGAAGAAATAACAATAGAAGAAGTGGCAGACCTTGCAGGAGAAATCCCCACCTCGTATGTGACACACTTCTCAGAAAGACTTCCAAGACACTATATAGAAGACGGCAAGCTAATAAAAATTAAAGACTGTTATTTGAGATAAGGATGTTAAGGCATCCTTTTTTTATTTGGCAAAAGTATCGAGGGATTTAGTAATAGTACCTGCCCTTGTGGTATGATGCTTTTATGGAAAAGTTTTTTAAAAATAAAAAGTCGGCGATAGTTCTTTCCCTTTTTGCAATGGCTCTATGGGGATCGGCTATTCCTCTTATTAAAACTACATACAGGGTCATGGATGTGGCGCCTGATGATTTCGGTTTGAAAATTTTAATTGCCGGCGTGAGATTTTTTATGGCGGGGTTTATATTAAAAAAAGGTGAGTTTCATCTCACCCCTACTGTTTTTATTCTCCTCTTGTATGGCGCTTTTATTTCCGCCACGGCATTTTCTATTTGGACCTTTGTCTTAAAGTTTCAAGATGCGGGAGAGTTTGCCATTTACAAATTATTCATCCCTATTTTGGGAAGTGTTTTTTCAATTATTTTTTTGGGGGAAAGTTTTACAATCCATCTTTTAATTGCCCTTACTCTTGTGATTATCGGCACTGTAATTTTAAATATGAAAGGAAAAAAAGCGAACTGAGGTTCGCTTTTTAATATGGTTTCATATTGTTTAAGGCACTTATTACTGTACTTCCATTGTGTAGCAGTGAGGACGTTGTGCCTGACAGAGTGCCTGCAAGTCCTAAGAATATAAGTGCCGAGTTTAAAAGTATTATATTTCTATAATCTATCGCCGTTCTCCTTTTAAGTTCTTTTGATATTCTAACTACTTCAACTATTGAGGACAGGTCGTCTGAGCCTATGGATATGTCTGCTATTTCTCTTGCTATGTCCGCTCCTTCGTGCATGGAGATTCCCACATCTGAGGAGGACAGTGCAAGGGAGTCGTTTATGCCGTCTCCTACCATGACTACCGTTCTGTTTAAGGCCTTTTCACTTGCGACGAAGTCCGCCTTGTCTTCAGGCAGCACTTGGGACTTGTAGTAGTCAAGGTCCAATTTTTTCGCCACATATGCGGCGCTGTTTTCCGCATCTCCCGTGAGCATTGCTATTTTTGTAAAGCCATATTCTCGCAGTTTCATTACGGTTTTCTTTGCATCTTCTCTCAAAGGGTCTTCTATACAAATTACCGCAATGAGTTTTTTGTCCATTGCCAGGTACAGAAGGGAATAGTTTTCTTTAAGTTCTTCTATCTTTGCCATCTTTGCCTTTGTAAGTCTCACTTTTTCGTCTTCAAAGATGAAGTGATAGGATCCGATTAAAGTTCTCTTGTCTTCTATATACGCAGCTATTCCGTGCGCTACTATGTACTCCGGCTTGGAATGCATTTCGTCGTGGTGCAAATTTTTTTCTCTGGCGGCTTTTATTACCGCATTTGCAATGGGGTGGGGGAAGTGTTCTTCCAAACAAGCCGCTATTCTAAGACACTCGTCTTCGTCGTGGCCGTTAAAGGCAATTACTTTTCTCACGCGAGGCTTTGACTTTGTAAGGGTGCCTGTCTTGTCAAAGACTATTGTGTCGGCATCTGCCAAGTTTTCCAAATACTTGCCGCCCTTTACTAAAATTTTCGATTCCGCCGCTTGACTTATGGCCTTCATTATTGCTATCGGAATAATGAGTTTAAGGGCACATGAGAAGTCTACCATCAAGAAGGACTTTGATTTTTGGAAATTCCTTGTCAAAAGATAGGTGAGAGCCGCTCCTCCGAAGGACCACTTAACAAGTCTGTCCGCCTGTGATTCCGCTTTCTTTTGAAGCAGGGATTTATTTTTTTCGCTTTCAGATATTAACTTTATTATGTGGTTCAACCTTGAGTCGTCAAATTCTTTTAATGTCCTCACTAAAAGAGAACCCTCTTCCAATACTGTGCCGGCAAAGACAGTTGTGCCTTCTCTTTTTTCAACGGCTGCCGATTCTCCCGTGAAAGAAGCTTGATTTACAAGGCCGTAGCCTTTCACAACTTCTCCGTCAACAGGTATTTGGCTTCCCATTGTAACTTCAATGAGCTCATTTATCTTTACTTCCGAAAGGTTTTTAAAATATCTTTTATCACCTTCAACTACAAGAACTCTGTCCACGTTAAGTTCCATGGACTTGGTAAGATCCGCCTTTGATTTTTTAAGAGTCCAGTCTTCCAACTGTTCCCCAAGGCCTAACAAGAACATAATAGAAGCAGCCGTGCCGAATTCTCTTTCAATAAGTGAAGTTGAAATTGCGGTGGCATCTAATACTTCTACATTTAACTTGCCTTCGGATAGAGACGTAAGTCCTCTCTTGATGTAGCCGTAGGATCTAAGTAATGTTACAACTATTTTTATGGGAGCGGGGAGAAAGTTCTTAATGAAAAATCTTCTCTCCAAGGAATCACGCAATATTTCAAAAAGCCCCCGTTCATTTGCTTCCACAAAACTCGTTTCGTATTTTTCGGGAATGACAAAGTCTTTAAAGTCTTTAAGATTAAGACTCAGAATTTTTTTTGCAATGGAGGATACATGTCTTTCATCATATTCCAAGACAATGCAACCTGTAAGCATGTTTACTTTGCAAAAATTAACTCCCTCACTTCTCTCTAATGCAAACTTAATGCCGTTTGCTTCATTTAGAGTGAAGTTGTAGGGAGTTTTAAGGCGCATCCTTCCCTTGGTTTTGTGGGCTATACTTGCCTTCATATGCTCCCTCTCAGGCTTCTTTTTCTTCCGCTAAATCTTCAAGATTTTTTTCTTCAGCTTCTAATCTTTCCTTTTCTTCTTCTTCAGCCTTTTTAACCTTTGCTTCGGCGATTATGTCGTTAGTGTTTTCTCTAATGTCTTCAATAGTCTTGTCAATTGAATCCTTTACCTTTAAGCCGCCGGCTACAGTGTTAACTGCAAGGTCCTTAGCAGTCTTTGATTTTAAAATCTTTCCGCCTATTAATCCTGCTGCAAGGCCTATTCCTAAGTTAAGTAATCTTTTGTTAATCATAATAACCTCCTAATGATTGAATTATGACTTACATTACCTTCTTATCTAAATTATGTACTGAGAATTAGTTTAGATAAATAAAAGAGCTTGCAAATCATTATCATTGAATCCATAGTAGCACATTTGTATAAATAATTAAATAAAAAAAGATATTAATTTTTATTATCAAAAAGTCTTTATTATAAAAATTTTTATGCTATACTGATTCTAGTGATAAGAATTATCAAACGGAGGTGATTATATGATCAAACTTATAATGGCTCCATTGAATATTGAGTTTATTATAGACAGCATCAACAATTCCATAAGCGAAGAGCAGATGAATCATCTTGCCAACATGGGATTTGTAAGAGATGCCGTAATAAAAGTTATTGCACATAATGAAGGAAACTTAATTGTGTCCGTCAAAGATTCACGAGTGGCAATAGGATCCGACATTGCCAAAAAAATTTATGTGGAGGAGAGGAAATGAATAATTTAACACTTAGGGATTCTGTCGTTGGAAAAAACTATGAAGTTGTTAAGATAAACGGCAAGGGACCCTTAAAGAGAAGAATTATGGACATGGGTATCACCAAAGGCGCACAAGTTTACATAAGAAAAGTGGCACCCCTTGGAGATCCGGTTCAAATCAATTTGAGAAACTATGAGCTGAGCATCAGGCGAGAAGATGCGGAGCTTATTGAAATTAAAGAAATTTAATAGGAGATGTACATATGATAACAATAGCACTTGCCGGCAATCCTAACAGCGGAAAGTCAACACTGTTTAACAATCTCACAGGTTCAAACCAATATGTGGGAAACTGGCCCGGCGTAACGGTAGAAAAAAAGACGGGAAAATATAGAAAGGACCATGAGGTATCTTTCACAGACCTTCCGGGTATCTATTCACTCTCTCCATACACTTTGGAAGAAGTTGTATCAAGAGACTATCTTTTAGATGAAAATCCGGACGTAATTATTGACGTTGTTGATGCGTCAAACATTGAGAGAAATTTGTATCTTGCAACTCAACTTAACGAACTTGGTATACCCCTTGTCATTGCTTTAAACATGATGGACGTTGTTGAGAAAAATGGCGACAAAATTGACGTTAAGGCAATTGAAAAAGACTTGGGATGTAAGGTTGTAGAAATTTCAGCTTTAAAAAATAAAAACATTAATGAGCTTATTGATGTTGCCAAAAGCGCAGCAGGAACTAAGCCAAATGTTATGAAGACCTTCCCCCAAGAGATAGAAGATTATCTTTTGGAAATTGAAGAATTTGAAAGTTTAAAAGACAACAAGTCCAAGAGATGGATTGCAATTAAACTCTTTGAAGAAGACGAAAAAATTCAAGAAAAGTTTTATCTAAGTCCTGAAGAAGACAAAAGACTTGGCGAAATTTTAAAAGAAGTCCAAGAAAAATACGACGACGACGGCGAAGGTATTATTACCGACAAGAGATACGACTTTGTAACGAAGATCACTAAAGACTCGGTTAAAAAAGGCAGATCAGGTTTAACTACATCGGACAAGATAGACAGAATTGTTACCAACAGATTTTTAGCACTTCCTATATTCGCACTTGTAATGGTAGCTGCATACTATGTTGCCATTAACATTGTAGGGGGACCTGTAACGGACTGGGTAAATGACGTGTTCTTCACTGAATGGATCGGCGAAGGCGTGAGAGGACTTTTAGAAAACGCCGGCGTAGTTGAATGGTTGATATCCTTAGTTGTTGACGGTATTATTGCAGGGGTCGGAGCTGTACTTGGTTTCCTTCCTGTAATTGTTACTTTGTTCTTATTTATCGCAATTTTGGAAGACATTGGATACATGTCCAGAATCGCATTTATACTTGACAGAATTTTCAGAAGATTCGGATTGTCCGGCAAATCATTTATTCCTATTTTAATGGGAACAGGTTGTTCAGTACCGGCTATTATGGGTACTCGTACAATTGAAAACGACAACGACAGACGTATGACTATTATGACTGCTTCCTTCATGCCTTGCGGTGCCAAGACTGATATTATTGCATTATTTGCTGCATTTATCGGTGGAGTTTGGTGGTATGCACCTATTTGGTACCTTGGCGGTATGGTTGCCGTAATAGTTTCAGGTATTATTTTAAAGAAGACTAAGTACTTCCACGGAGACCCGGCACCATTTGTTATGGAACTTCCGGAATACCATGCTCCCTCGGCATACAATGTATTTAAAGCTACATGGCACAGAGCAAAGGCCTTTGTAATCAAAGCCGGAACTATAATCTTACTATGCACGGTAGTTGTTTGGGTACTTCAAAATATTTCTGTTAAGGGAGAATTTGTAGACTTTGAATCAGAATCGACAGAAACAGTTTTAGCTTGGATCGGAAACAAGTTGTCATTTATCTTTAAACCTCTTGGCTTTGGAGATTGGATGTCAACAGTTGCAACTATCTTGGGACTTGTGGCAAAAGAAGTTGTCGTAGGTACTTACGGTGTAGTTGCAGGTTTAGGTGGAGACCTTGAAGCGGGAGACGTTGCACTTAACCAATTTATTGCACAACAATTTACATCAGTTTCAGCATTCTCATTCGTATTCTTCAATCAACTTACCATCCCTTGCTTCGCAGCAACGGGTGCAATAAAAGAAGAAATGGGAACTAAAAAGTGGTTCTTAATAGCAGTTGGTTACCAACTTGTATTCTCTTACACAGTTGCCCTTATGATTTATCAATTCGGCAGAGTGTTTGTATTAAATGAACCCTTCGGCGTAGGAACTGTAGTTGCACTGATAGTTCTTGCGGCATATATCTACCTGCTTGTAAGACCTGACAAGTACGATCCTGCACGTTTGAGAAAAAAAGCGGAAAGGGCGGTTAACGCATGATTAATTACATTATTGGCGCCATTGTTATTTTGTTAATTTACTTTGCAATAAAGCACACAAGAAAGACAAAAGGCGGTTGTGATTGCGGATGTGGAGGATGCTCCGCTGAAAGCAGTTGCAATGTAACACACAAAAAATAATAAAAAAAGACTTCCGAGAGAATACTTTCGGAAGTTTTTTATTTGAAAAATATGAAATTTATGGGAGCCGTGTCCGTAACATATTTTCAGTTGACCAAGTTGGGAATTTCTTCTCCCTTTTTCTTTGCCAAAAGATTTTTAACAGCGTGGTTACCCATTTCAAGTCTTGCTTCAAAGGTTGCGTTGCCAAGGTGTGGTGCAAGAACAACATTGTCCATGGTCAAAAGTTCTTCAGTTACAGCAGGTTCAAACTCGTAGACGTCAAGAGCCGCCGCCGCAATGTCGCCGGTTTGAAGTGCCTTTACTAAAGCCGCTTCATCTACCAATGGTCCTCTTGCCGCATTGATTAATATGGCGGAGTCCTTCATCATCTTAAATGCTTCTGTGGAAATCATGTGCTTAAGCTCCGGCGCAAATGCGGAGTGAAGTGACAAGAAGTCAGCTTCTTTTATTACATCTTCTCTTGATTTGTAAGTGATTCCCAATTCTTTTTCCTTATCTTCTTTTCTTGTCCTTGAATTGTAAATGACATTCATTTGAAATGCCTTTGCAAGTCTTGCCAAGTTGGTGCCGATTTTGCCTAAGCCTATTATGCCAAGGGTCTTGTCCTTTAGTTGGTGGCCGAGGTAGAAAGTAGGTCTCCATCCGAAGAAGCCCCCGTCCCTAAGAAGCTTGTCACCTGAGACAATTTTTCTCCCTGCAGCAAGGATAAGTCCCATGGTAAGCTCTGCAGTTGAAAGTGCGGATGAAGGTGCAGGGGCGTTTGTTACGTCAATGCCTTTTTCTCTCGCATAGGCTATGTCTATGTTGTCAAATCCTGCGCCGTAATTTGCGATGATTTTTAAATCTTTTCCCGCATCAATTACTTCCTTTGTAATTTTGTCCGAAAGGGGACAAAGGATGGCGTCCTGTCCCTTTACTCCTTCTATTAGTTCTTCCTTTGTAAGGGGTATGTTTGAATCGTGGTATTTAATTTCAAATTCGTCTTTTAACTTTTCGTACACTTCATCAGGTACATTTGATGTAATAAAGAGTTTCAATCTTATCATCCTTTCTTACTTATTTATTTTATTATATAATACAGTGAGTTATAAAGACATAGGAGGCTCAATTGAAAAACTCGGATGTTTTGGGCAGAGAAAAAATTTCAACACTTCTCTTTAAACTATCAACGCCTATTATGATTTCAATGTTTATACAAGCTCTATACAATGTGGTGGACTCCATTTTTGTCTCAAGAATAAGCGAAGAGGCTTTAAACGCCGTCTCAATTGCCTTTCCCATTCAAAATACTTTTATAGCTATTGCAGTGGGAACTGCTGTTGGGGTAAATGCCAATGCTTCAAAGAGTCTTGGGGAAAAGAACAAGGAGCGCGCCAGGGCCTTTGGAGAAAACGGAGTGTTTTTGTCCCTGATTTATTCCGTGGCTTTTATAATTTTCGGACTGTTTTTAACTGAAGGCTATGTAGATCTTCAAACCTCGGACCCGGTTATTAAAGCACACGCAGTAGAATATATTAGAATTGTAAGCTGTCTTGCCGTAGGAATTTTTATGGCAATTGTAGTGGAGAGAATTTTGCAGGCTTCAGGGAAGTCTTTTTATACAATGGTTGCTCAAACTGTAGGTGCCGTTATAAACATTGCCCTTGACCCAATTTTAATCTTCGGTCTCTTCGGCTTTCCTGCCCTTGGTGTTAAAGGCGCCGCCATTGCAACTGTGGCGGGACAATTTGCAAGTGCCTTAATAAATATTTTATTAAATCAATTTTACAACAAAGAGCTTGCCATTAAGTCCATTAAGCCGGACCTTGAAATTATAAGAGAAATATACAAAGTGGGTCTTCCCACAATTATTTTAATTTTCATAAGCTCTTTTACCATCTTTATGTTAAACAGAATTGTAAAGGTGTTTTCCGAAACGGCTGTGGCAATGCTTGGCATTTTCTTTAAAGTACAAAGCTTTATCTTCATGCCCCTATTCGGACTTAATAACGGCATGATACCCATACTTGCCTACAACTACGGTGCAGGAAATGCGGGGAGAATGCGAGAGGTAATGAGGAAGGCTCTTATAGTTGGAGAGATAATATTAATCTTCGGAGGGCTTATCTTTATTTTAAAACCGGAAGAAATTTTTTCTCTCTTTAATCCCTCACCTCACATGCTTGAAATCGGAGTGCCGGCATTTAAAATAATCGGCGTAAGTTTTTTCTTTACAGGAATTAACATGGTTTCAGGTGCAATATTCCAAGGACTTGGAGACGGCAAAATCGCCCTTTACCAAATTGTAATTCGCCAGCTCGTTATCTTACTTCCCGTGGCATATTTTATTTCAAAGGTGGGAACTTTAAACAATATTTGGTACACATACATTGTGTCGGAAATAGTGGGAATGATATTCAGCATTTATTGGTTAAAAAATATTGCTCTTAAAAAAGCGGAGTTACTAAGTCATGAGAATTGACAAAAAAACTATTTTTTGCAACAATACTTGATATGGACATGTAGCTCAGTTGGATAGAGCGGCGCTCTCCTAAAGCGCAGGCCGAAGGTTCGACTCCTTTCATGTCCACCAACACAGGCAGGAGAGTTCCTGCCTTTTATTTTGTCCATATAATGTCTTACAAAATATAGAATTACATAAAGATAGTTATCACTAAGTAGTTAAAATTAAAGTGGAGGAATAGAGATTATATGAAAATACTTTTGACAGGCTTTGAACCTTTCGGCAAAGAGAAGATTAATCCTTCATGGGAAGTTGCAAAAAATATAAAGGATAACATTATGGGAGCAGAGATTTGCAAGTTAAAGCTTCCCGTAGCTTTTAAAAAAGCATCTGAAATTATAGAAGCTGAACTTAAAAGAGAGAAGTACGACTGTGTATTGTCCCTTGGACAGGCGGGACAAAGGCCTTCCATAAGTATTGAGTACATTGGCATAAATTTAAGACACACAAGTGTCGGGGACGAGGACTCATATTGTCCCAAGTTTGAAAAAATTTCAAAAGACGGTCCCGACGGCATAGCTTCAAATTTACCAATTAAAAATATATTAAAAGCCTGGGAAGAAAATGAAATACCCGCCTATCTTTCTTTTTCAGCCGGAGCCTATGTGTGTAATGATATAATGTATTCCACATCTTTAATGGGAAAAGATTTAGAGTTAAGGTCAGGCTTTATTCATCTGCCCTATACCAAGGCGCAGGCAATGGAAGGGGCACAGACCAGGCCTTTCATGGAAATAAAAATAATGGAAAAAGCGGTTGAGCTTGCAATAGAAGAAATAGTTAAGACCATAGGAGGTAAAAATGATTAAAAAAACAAACGGAGCTCACACTCCGTTTGTTTTTTTAATGCTAATATGTCTCTTTATAGCTTCAAAAGTTTCGGCGCTTATGTCGTGTTCAATTTTACACGCCTCTTCCGATGCGGTTACGGGATTTACTCCAAGACCTATTAAAAGGTCTGTTATGACCTTGTGCCTTTCGTAAATTTCAGAAGCAATTTTATTACCTGAGGGTGTCAGGGTAATGTATCCTTCTTTTGAAATTTCTATGTATTCTTTTTCTTTTAAATTTTTCATTGCAACGCTGATACTGGCCTTTGAGTATCCCATTTCCTCTGCAATATCTACGGAACGCACTGCCTGTAATTGTTCCATAAGTATTAATATTGTCTCCAAATAATCTTCTTCAGACTCTTTTGAACGATTTCTAACTTGTGCCATCTAAAGCCTCCCATATAAATAAGTGATAAAAGTTTTCAATAAGTCTATTGACAAAATATTCTCAGTTAAATTAAACTAACTATAGTTAGTATTGCTTAACTATTATAACACAGTAAAGAAATTTTTTAACAATACATATAGAGGCCTATTTTTTTACGGTGGAGTTAGACAAGACTAACTACAGAGATAAATGAAGATTCTATTTCTATGGGAATAATAGAAGGTAGTGCACTAAGTTTGCGGCGCATTTTTAGGACACGCTTCATTAGGTGAGAAAGTATAGGTGAGAGATTTGACTGACGAACTTTGGGATGATTTTTCAAAAGCTATAGACAACAATATGAAAAAAGATGAGATCTTAAACGCCATTAGAAAGAGAGGCGGAAGGATTACCAACTCTCGGAGGATGCTCTTGGACATAATTTTGGACGAAGAATGCTATTCCTGTAAGGAAATATTTTACAAGGCTTTAAAGAAAGATCCCAATATAGGCATAGCCACGGTGTATAGAACCTTCAGTCTTTTGGAAGATTTAGGTGTCATAAGCAGAAATAAATTATACGAAGTGACTGCCGACGATAAAGAAACAATGTCGCCGGAAGTTTTGGCAAAGTATATTGATTTAATTTATTCCCTTAAAAAGAGCCCGAAACTTAAAATAAAAGACGTTATAGAGACTTCAAAGAGCAGCGAGGAAAGAGTTATGACGGTGTTAAAGCACTTGGAGGCGGAAGGCTGTCTCACAATTGAAGAGGACAGGTACATAATTTTAACGGAAAAGGGAAGAGAGCTTGGCAGAGAATATACACAAAGAGATATATTTCTCCAAGACCTATTAAAAGCCGCGGGAGTTGACAGAGAATCCGCAAAGAGAGAAGGCCGGATTTTAAAGGAGAGCCTTTCCGACGACACCTATGCAAAACTTATAAATTATTTAAAGGCAAAGGAATACATGTAGGGGCAAATAATTTATAACAACCACCCTATCGCAGACGGTAGGTATAATATGCAAAGAAAATATTTTTCAAATGTAAGGGCATATTAAAGCCGAAAAAATTTTTACACATAGGTTAGTGGCGACTAACCAGGGAGGACATATGAGCGTAGTAATAGTAGGAGGCCATGACCGCATGGTGTCCGAGTATAAAAAGGTCTGTAAAGATCGCAGGTGTAAAGTAAAAGTCTTTACACAAATGGAAGCTGATTTCTGTAAGAAAATCGGAAACCCCGATTTACTTGTCTTGTTTACAAACACCGTCTCACACAAAATGGTAAAGAATGCACTTAGAGGTCTTGATGAAAAAAAGACCAACGTAGTTCGTTCACATACAAGCAGCAAAAATGCTCTAAAGGGTATATTGGAGTCGGCAAGTAATAATTAGTACATAACCCGTAAGATGTATGGTCTTTACGGGTATTTTTTATTTCAAAATTATTGTATAATTATTTTTTATAAAGGAATAAGAATTTTACAAATAGAACACAGGTGATTATATGAAAAAAGAACACGGTCATTTACTAATACTGTTTTTAATAATAATTTTGTCGGCAATAGTTACTCTTGCATCTCTCTATACCTCGTCCTACGACCTCGGTACGGAGTTTTTCCTCTCCTACATGAGAGAGCCCGAGGTTGTAGCTATTAACTACTCTATAGTATTTTTATTAATGACAATTGTATGCTATCTCATTAATTCTCTATGGGGCTCATACTTAATTACTTCACTGATAATTTTAGTCGTGAGCTACGGCAACTACGTAAAAATTTATTACAGACAGGAGCCGGCATTTTTTTCCGACTTAAAACTTGCGAAGGAAGCCGCGACAATGATGTCCGGCGAATATAGCCTTATGATTAAGGAAAATATGCAGCTCATTATAATTTTGGCTGCAATAATTATTATTCCTACAGTTCTTCTTATTTTTATAAAATTTAGATACAAAAGAAGTAAAATTTTGGCACTTATTTTTACTTTCGCCTTTGTGGTCTTTACAAAGGAAGTAGTCTATGATGAAGGACTTTACTTTAACTTGGGACAAACATTAGGACTTAATCCCTACATTGAATTGGAGTCCTATATGTCAAAGGGTCTTACATACCCCTTACTTCATTCCCTAAAGGGATTTCAAGGCTACAAGTACAACAAATTTAACTTGCAGGAGGCGAGGGATGAATTTGATTCTCGCACCTATGAGGCGATTCCTGCTGACAAAAAGGTAAATGTTGTGGCGGTAATGCTTGAGTCTTTTAAAGATTTTTCCGTCTATGAAGGGGAGGGCTTATCTTTTACGGAAGACCCATATAAAAATTTTCACAAATTGGAAAGACAAGGCATCCATGGCAGACTTATTGTCAATACTTTCGGCGGCGGCACTTTTATAACCGAGTCAAATGTACTTACAGGCTTTAAACACTTGCCGGAATTTAACAGGCCCACACCTTCCTATGTGAGATACTTTTTGGACAACGGCTATGTCACTCACGCATTCCATCCCTATGTGGGAATATTCTACAACAGGCAAAATGTTTACAAGTCCATGGGTTTCCAACAATTTACAAATATGGACAACTTATTTAAAGATATAAAGGACGAAATATTAAGTGACGAGGAATTTTTCCCCTTTATACTTGCGGACTATGAAGAGTGTGTGGAAAAAAATCAACCGATATTTTCTTTTTCGGTCACATATCAAAACCACGGGCCCTATGTATCCGACGGTATTATCGGCGAATCAGTTGTAGAGAGAAAACCTGAGTATGAAGAGGAATGGTACAACTACTTTTCAAACTACATTTCAGGCATCAGATGGACGGACTCCTCATTGTTACAGCTGAAAGATACAATATCCAAAAGTCCCGCGCCTACAGTACTTATTTTATTCGGGGACCACAGCCCCTCTGCAGGTCCTGAAAATATAATGTACAAGATGTTGGGTATAAATAGCGACACCTTTACCCATGACGGATATGAAAATTTAATGTCCACGCCCTATGTCATCTATGCCAACCAAGCTTTAAAAGATTTGTACGGCAAGGATTTTGTAGGGGAAGGCCCCGACCTTGAACCTGCCTTTTTAATGCCCTACATTTTCAGAGAGCTTGACTACAAGGGTGACGAGTACAATCAATTTTTGATGGACTTTTCAAAGAGGACTACGGTTTTGAAAGATTATACCGGCGTAGTTGATGGCACGTGGATCAACGATACGGGTGAAGAAGACAATTTATACAAAAAGTTAAAGAAAGAATACTTTAACAACGAGTACTACATGCACAAATTCTATTTAAAAGAACGAGGCGTAGATAAAGATAAATAAGAGGCGAAAGCCTTTTATTTTTTTAAATAAAATCCGTGCAAACGCTTTTAATTTCAAGGTTTATTTGATTTTAAACATACCCTGTGCTAAAATACATGTGTTATAAATAAATAGGGGGGATAGAATGACTACTGCATTATCAATTATTGTATTGATCACAAGTCTTGTGCTTATTGTTGCTGTCGGCATGATGGAATCCGAACAACAAGGTTTGGGCACTATTGACGGCACTGAATCTCTTTGGGGAGCACACAAGGGTTCAGGCAAGAAAGAAATGTTAAATAAGACTATAATTGTGACATCAATTATTTTTGCCGTGGCTTTAATTGTCATGGCGGCATTATAATATTGGAGGATTAAATGGAACAAAATATTTTGTTCATAGCACCGATTGTAGGTGTAATTGCCTTGATTTTTGCCTTCTTTAAGGCAAGTTTCGTATCAAAACAAGATGCAGGCAATGAAAGAATGAAAGAAATTTCATCATACATTCACGACGGAGCTATGGCATTTCTAAAGAGAGAATACAAAGCTTTGGTAGTTTTTGTAATTGTATTATTTGTAATTTTAGCTTTGGCAATCAATGTTAAGACTGCCATTTGTTTCGTATTTGGCGCTTTGTTCTCAGCAATTGCAGGATTTATCGGTATGCAAGTTGCTACAAAGGCCAATGTAAGAACTGCTCAATCAGCTAAGACAGGCGGTCTTGGAAAAGCTCTTGACGTTGCTTTTTCAGGCGGTGCCGTAATGGGAATGTGTGTTGTCGGACTTGGTATTATAGGAATTACCGTTGCATACATGATTTTTAAAGATGCTGAAATTATTACAGGTTTTTCACTTGGGGCATCTTCAATCGCACTTTTCTCAAGAGTTGGTGGCGGTATCTATACTAAAGCGGCTGACGTTGGTGCCGACCTTGTAGGTAAGGTTGAATCAAATATTCCTGAAGACGACCCGCGTAACCCGGCTGTTATCGCAGACAACGTTGGAGACAACGTAGGTGACGTTGCGGGCATGGGTGCCGACTTATTTGAATCATATGTAGGAGCATTACTTTCAGTTATCACTTTAGGTCTTGTTTCTCATGGCGAATCAGGTGTGACATTTGGTCTTGCAGTTGCTTCAGTAGGTATTATCGCATCAATCGTTGCGGCATTCTTTGTCAAAGGTGACAAGAACCCTCAAAAAGCTTTAAACAACGGTACTTACGTTGCATCAATTGTAACTTTAATTGTATCTGCATTTTTATCAAATAAAATTTTCGGAAGTTTCACAGCATTTATCCCTGTAATTGCAGGTATACTTGTAGGTATTATAATTTCCAAATTTACTGAATACTATACTTCAGACGAACACAAACCGGTTCAACTTATTGCAAAAGAATCTGAAACAGGTCACTCAACAAACATTATCGCAGGACTTTCCGTAGGTATGATGTCAACTGTAGGACCTATCGTTATGATTGCAATAGGAATTATCGCTGCATATGTTGGCGGCGGCGGATCAACTGATCCTATCCAAGGACTTTACGGTATTGCTCTTGCAGCTGTAGGTATGCTTTCCACAGCAGGTATGACAATTGCCGTTGACGCATATGGACCCATCGCAGACAACGCAGGAGGTATTGCGGAAATGTGCGACCTTCCTGAAGACGTTAGAGAAATCACCGACTCCCTTGACTCTGTAGGTAACACTACAGCAGCTATCGGAAAGGGATTTGCAATCGGATCTGCAGCACTTACTGCACTTGCACTATTCGTTTCATACATTGAAGCTACAAAACTTACAGGTATTGACGTTTCCAAGCCGGAAGTAATTGCGGGAGCATTTATAGGCGGTATGTTGCCATTTGCTTTCTCAGCTCTTACAATGTCAGCTGTAGGTAATGCGGCATCTGCAATGATTGACGAAGTTAGAAGACAATTTAGAGAAATCCCGGGTATTATGGAGAGAAAAGCTAAACCTGAATATGCAAAGTGTGTAGATATTTCTACATCAGCAGCACTTAGAGAAATGATCGTGCCCGGTCTTATAGCTGTAATAGTACCTGTTGTTGTAGGTATCCTTTTAGGAGCGGAAGCTTTAGGCGGACTGCAAGCAGGCGCACTTATAACAGGCGTATTAATGGCAATCTTTATGTCAAATGCCGGCGGTGCATGGGACAATGCCAAGAAATATATTGAAGGCGGAGTACACGGCGGTAAAGGTTCAGAAGCTCACAAAGCAGCTGTAACCGGTGATACTGTAGGTGACCCCTTTAAGGATACATCAGGTCCATCCCTAAACATTTTAATTAAACTTATAACAGTAGTATCTCTTGTATTCGCACCTGTATTTATTAAATTAGGAGGACTGTTCCTCTAAGATAAAAAAATTTAAAAGGCCTTCGGGCCTTTTTTAATGGGAGAAATTATGAAAGTTAAATTTGATTTAAAAAGTGCCTTAATGCTTTTGGCGGGAGCGATGTTATGGGGAATGTCCTTTGTATTTCAGTCTAAGGGATTGGAACACATCAGTACCTTTGTATTCTCTTTCTTGAGAAGTATTTTGGGCTTTTTATTTTCATTTATGTTGGCAGCAATACTGCCTGATGAGGGGGAAAAAGACAGGACAAAAGACGAGACCTTAAAGGGCGGACTCTGTGCAGGCCTTGTGTTGTTCTTTGCAATGAACCTTCAACAATTGGGGCTCTCATACACAACTGCCGGCAAGGCGGGATTTATTACGGCCCTTTACATTGTAATGGTGCCTATATTGGGACTGTTTTTAGGCAAGAGATTAGAGCCTAAAGTTTGGGTTTGTCTACTTATATCCTTATTCGGCTTCTACCTTATAAGCATTAAGGGCAAGGTGGAAATTGCAAAAGGAGACTTAATTGTCTTTGCCGGCTCTATGTTTTTTGCAGTTCACATTTTAGTATTGTCACATTTTTCCCCTAAAGCAAACGGAATTAAATTAAACGGAATACAGTTTTTAGTTGCGGGAGTATTATCAGGTATAGTTGCATTGGCAACTGAGACCGTTGATATCGGCGGAATAATGGATGCAAAGTGGGCGGTGCTCTATGTAGGCATATTCTCAAGTGGCCTTGCCTTTGCTCTCCAAATTTTAGGCCTAAAAAAAATGGATCCCACCCTTGGCACAATGATATCATCCTTGGAGAGTGTATTTGCCCTTATAGGTGGAGTAGTAATACTGAAGGAAAGCCTGTCCTCGCAAGAGGCCTTAGGTTGTGCCTGTGTATTTCTGTCCACATTAATTGCACAAATACCTTTAGAAGCAATTTTATACAAAAGAAAAGAACGTACTGCTTAGCACGTTCTTTTTTAATGTTATTATTTAATGTCTTTAACTGCCGGCACGCCGTGAAGTGTGTCGGCATTTTTTATTGCCCTGATTATAGATTTTGAAACAACTTCCGTTGATAGAGCACAGAGGGCATCTAAGTTGACCTCCACTTTATCAGTACTCATGACGAAGATTGTGTCCCCGTCTACAGTAGTGTGCACGGGGAAAATTGTCCTTGCAAATCCGTTGTGAGAAATTTCCGCCACACGATTGGCCTGTAATTTATTTAACTTTGCATTTGTAAGGATCACCGAGAGAGTGGTGTTACCTCTGAACAAATTCTCGTCATTGGAAAATTTTTTAAGCATCTCTTCGTAGGTGGATCTGAAACCGGATCCATCTTCGTTTAAAATTCCCGCCAAAATTTTGCCGTCTTCGTAGACATCTCCCAAGGCATTTACAGCAGTTATGGCTCCCAGTTTAAGGCCATTTATCTCCACGGCATAGGAGCCGATGCCGGATTTAACCATGTACTTGGGTCCTAAGAATTTTCCCACTGTTGCTCCGGTGCCTGCACCTACACTGCCGTCTTCGTATTTGTTTTTTTCAGCAGAAGCACATGCCGCATATCCCGCCTCACTGTCCGGGTGTGCATCTGCACTTCCCACAACGAGATCGAAGAGACACGCCCCTGTAACTATGGGCACGACGCCAACACCCACGTCAAAGCCGATGTTTTTTTCTTTTAAATACTTCATCACTCCCGTGGAAGCTTCAAGGCCGAAGGCACTGCCGCCGCTTAAACATACGGCGTGAATTTTGTCCACCACATTGCCCGACTTTAACGCGTCCGTTTCCCTCGTTGCAGGGGCCGCTCCCTTTACACACACGCCGGGGACTGCACCCTCTTTTGCAATGACAACTGTTGTGCCTGTGCCGCCTTCCAAGTCCGTGTAGTTTCCAATGTTAAATTTTTCTATTTCCGTAATTTTTATTTCTCTCACAATTTACCGCCTATGTATTCCAAAATACTTCTTCCCATGTTAAGGCCCGAGGCCTTATTAAAGGAAAGGTAGTTTACATTCGAATTTATTTCGCTAAACAAATATCCTTCTTCGCCGTAGAGGAGATCCACTCCTGCAAAGTCCGTGCCGACTATCTCGCAGGCTTTAAGTGCCATTTCACAGGCTTCATCATCACACTTTACATACTTTGCCTTGCCGCCGAGGGAAATGTTGGAGCGAAAGTCCTTGTCGTTTGACCTTTCCATGGCTCCTATGACTTTACTTCCCACTACATTTACTCTCAAGTCTCTGACCTTAGAACTTTCTACAAATTCTTCCATTAAAAAATTTTTATTTCCCAAGGACTGCAAAATTTTTTTAAGCTCATCTTTGCCCTTTGCCAAGTAGACCTGCATGCCGAAGGAGCCTTTGTCTTCCTTCACCACAATTTTTTCTCCAAGGTAGGAGATGACTTTATCCAAATAACTATCGTCGTAAATTTTTTTAAAGTAGGAGAAGGGGCCTACAATTGTCTTGGGAATTTTTAACTCGTCCTTTACTTTGAAGTGTGTTTCGATTTTGCTGTCGGAAATTCTAATTGCTTCCGAAGAGTTAAAGACCGGGATGCCTTTTTCTTCAAAGGCTCTCGCCAGGTATATGTCCTTGTCCCAAAAGAGGACAAAGTCGCAGTCCGCTCCTATGTCCTTGTGGATTAAAAAATCTTCATTGCCCTTTAATTCCAAGGATATATTTAAGGCCTTGCTTTCTCTTAGCAAATCTTCCACAAGGTAGTAAAGCTTGTTGTTCTTGCCGAAAAAAGAATTGTATATTAAAAGTCCCTTCATAGAATTTCCTCTAAGCCTTCAATCATTTCTTTTAAAATATTTATTATGTCCTCCGCCTTGTCAAAGGTCTCAATAATGCCCCAGTTAAATTCAAATGCCACTGAAGGCACATTTAAGCCTTGAGATATTTCTCTAACCACGGTGTAACTTTCCTTTGCATTAAAAGTGTGGTTCTCAAAGGCATTTAAGCCTCTATCTTTAAAAAAGTTAAGGATGTACTTTGTAATGTTCTCTCTGCCGCAGAGGTTTTCGCCGTCGCCGGTGCATACATCTATGTCAAACTCCCGCTCTTTTTTGGCAGTGTGAAAGTCAAGGAGCAATTTAAAATTATTTTCGCCGTAGTACTCTTTGATTTTGTCCTTGTAAGGATTTTTCTCTTCATAGTTGGGGTCGTCAAAGTTGTACTTTGTCCTTGATATAACAGGCAAATTTAATTCTTCCCCCAAAATTTGAACCATGGCTCCCGTGCGAAACTCTGCAATTTTTATCTTGCCTTCGCGAAGCTGCCTTACAGAGTGAGGAGAGGATAGAAGAATTTTCCCCGATCTCTTTGTAAGCTCAAAGGGAAAGTCCGACTTCTCTTCAATAAAATATGCTTCGGCTCTTTCTATGTCTCTCATTTTACGCCCTTCATCTTTAAGGAGATGCGGTCTCTCTTAATGTCTATGTCCGTCACTTCAACTTCCACCACGTCTCCCAACTTTACGACTTCCAACGGGTGCTTGACGAATTTATTTGAAAGCTTTGACACGTGAATTAATCCGTCTGAGTGAAGGCCTACATCTACAAAGGCTCCGAAGTCTACAATGTTTCTCACCGTGCCCTTTAGTTCCATGCCCACCTTCAGGTCCTTTATGTCCACAACGTCCTCTTTTAAATGGACTTCTTCCAAGGAATCTCTGATGTCTCTGCCCGGTTTTTCAAGTTCAGTCACAATGTCCTTTAAAGTATATTCACCTAAGCTTGTAATTTCTGCAAGCTCTTTAATGGACTTATCCTTGTATCCTATGTTTAAAAGTTTTTTGGCTTCTTCATAGCTTTCCGGATGGACTGCCGTGGAGTCCAGTACTTCGTCGCCGTCTAAAATTCTTAAAAATCCCGCGCACATTTCAAAGGACTTGGGGCCTAAGGACTTGACGTTTTTAAGCTGCTGTCTGTTTTTAAAATAGCCCTTTTCATCTCTATATGCCACTATATTTTCCGCCAATTTATTTGACACTCCCGACACATAACTTAAAAGTGATGCCGATGCCGTGTTTAAGTTGACGCCAACAGTATTTACACAGCCTTCCACTACGTCCTTAAGTGACTCGTCCAACTTCTTTTCATTTAAATCGTGTTGGTATTGACCTACGCCTAAGTGCTTCGGCTCAATCTTAACCAGTTCGGCAAGAGGGTCTTGCAACCTTCTGCCAATTGAGATGGCGCCTCTCACACTTACATCTAAGTCCGGGAACTCCTTTGTACCTTCCTTACTTGCGGAGTAAATTGATGCTCCCGCTTCGCTGACAAAGGTGTAGGAAATTTTAAGGCCGTGCTTTCTGATAAGGTCTGTGATAAACTTTTCGTTTTCTCTCGATGCCGTGCCGTTACCTATGGCAATGACGTCGATTTTATATTTGTCGATTAAATTTAAAAGAGTTTTTTCAGCCTCGCCGTGTCTACTTTCAAATCCTGCTATGTAGACAAGGGAGTGATCCAAAAACTTTCCGTTTTCGTCCAAAATTGAAATCTTTGAGCCCGTTCTCACACCCGGGTCCACCGCCAAAATTCTCTTGCCCTTTAAAGGCCTTTGCATCAAAAGGGCCTCCACATTTTCCGAAAAGAGATTTATGGCGTCGTCTTCCGCTCTCTCGCCTAAGTTTCTTCTCACTTCTCTTTCCAAAGAAGGGAAGAGGAGTCTCTTATATGAGTCGGTGGTTATTTCCGTTAAAAGTTCTCTAAATTCTTCATTCTTTAATATTTGAGAGAGAATTATTTCAATTGATTGGCCTTCAGGTACATCAATTGTGACCTTCAGGGCCTTTTCTTTTTCCCCGCGATTAAGTGCCAAAATTCTGTGGTTGGGCACGCTCCTTACCTTCTCCTTAAACTCGTGATAAGTTTCGTATGTGTCGCTGGGTTCGGCGCCGGGCTCCGACTTTATAACTCCCGTAAAGTTTATAAATTTTAAAAGCAAGGCTCTTATGTCCGCATCGTCTGAAATATATTCAGCCACAATGTCTTTAGCACCTTGGTAAATTTCTTCTCTTTCAAATTCCAAAGTAGCTGTTAAACTTCCAAGCTCTTCTTCAACCGCTTCAAGGGAAGTTTGTTCCCAAATTTTTTCCGCCAAGGGTTCAAAGCCGTTTTCAATGGCCTTTGATGCACGAGTGCCACGCTTCTTGACAAAGGGTCTATACAAGTCTTCCACTCTTGCAAGAGTGGGGGCTTCATCTATTTTAAGTTTCAGCTCTTCAGTAAGCTTGCCCTGTTCTTCAATGCTCTTTAAGACTTCAGCCTTTCTTGTTGTAAGGTTCCTAAGATATTCAAGGCGCTCCTTCAGTTTTCTAAGGTCTTCGTCACTCATGGCGCCTGTCTGTTCTTTTCTGTATCTTGCAATAAAAGGTACGGTAGCACCTTCGTCTAAAAGTTTTACCGCACCTTCTACATTTTTAATATTAAGTTGAAATTCCGTTGCAATTGTCTTTAGTATGTCCATTTTATTCCTTCTTATTTTGGAGATAGGCGTTAATAAATTCGTCCAGGTCTCCGTCCATAACTCTGTTTACATCTCCTACTTCAACTCCCGTCCTGTGGTCTTTGACCATGGTGTAGGGTTGGAATACATAGGATCTTATTTGAGAACCCCAGGTGATTTGTGAATAGTTGCCTGAAAGGTCTTCGATTTTTTCTTTTCGCTCTTCAAGTGCCAAGGCAATTAACTTCGCCTTTAACATGTTCATTGCAGTTTCTCTGTTTTGAATTTGGCTTCTCTCGTTTTGGCATTGAACCACTATACCTGTGGGAAGGTGGGTGATTCGTACAGCCGAGTCCGTAGTGTTTACGTGTTGGCCGCCGGCGCCGCTTGAACGATAGGTGTCGATTTTAAGATCCACATCGTTTATCTCAACATGGACATCCTCTTTAAGCACCGGATATACATCAACCGATGCAAAGGAAGTGTGTCTTCTCTTGTTTGAGTCGAAGGGAGATATTCTAACCAATCTGTGGACACCTTTTTCCGCCTTCATATAGCCGTAGGCATTTTCGCCATCTAATTCCAAAGTAACGGATTTAATTCCCGCTTCGTCTTCCTTTTGAAGGTCCAAGGTCTTAACCTTGTAGCCCTTCTTGTCGGCATAGCGAGTGTACATTCTGTAAAGCATACTTGCCCAGTCTTGAGCTTCCGTGCCGCCGGTACCTGCGTGAATTGCCAGGATGGCATTTGAATTGTCGTATTCACTGTTTAAAAGTGTTTCAATTTTATATTCTGCGGAAAGCTCTTCAATCTTTTCAATGTCTTCTTTTAAATTGTCGTAAAAAGAAAAATCATCTTCCTCTTCCATGAGGCCGATTAAAGCTTCCGCATCTTCAATAAGTGAAGTGATCTTGTCATACTTTGAAATTTTATTCTTGTATGAGTTCATTTCACCTATTACTTTTTGAGATTTTTCAGCATCGTCCCAAAAGCCGGGCTCTAACTGAAGCTTCTCCAACTCCTTGACCCTTTCTTTTTTGCCTGCAAGGTCAAAGAGATTCACCTAAGCTTTCTACTAAGGACTTCGCTTCGTTGAGACGCTCCTTGTCTAAATATATATTTATATCCACTCTATCACTCCTTATTTTTGTCCGATTTTATCCAATAAATTTTTAATTACACGGTCTTGATCTGTGCCGGTTAAAATATCTTTGTAGTCTTTAATGCCTTGTTGCGCTCTGTATTCAACACCTGCAGCTTCAGCCTTCAGCCTGTCAAATGAGTCCTTCATCATAATTGAAAAGTTTGTCATTATAGCAAAGGCGGAGATGGCATCGGACTTGTTGCCGCTGCCGAAAGATGTAAGCATTTTGTTTATTGCATCTACCAACTCTTTTGAACTCTTTACAAAAGTTTCGTGAGAAGCTTTAAATCTTTCAGGCACATTGATATTTGCAAGGCGACCGTTTAATTGTCCTTCAATTTCATTCATGTACTTGTACACCATTGAAGTTATTGTGTCATTGTCAACAGTGTCCGCCGCTTCAAATAAATAGTATTTTGCATTGTCAAAGCTGTCCTTAATAACTCCTCTTATTGAAAGAATTTCATTTAAGTATTCAGCTTCTTCAGGCGTTAAGTTTTTTGTGTCGAAGTCTTTAAGATTTTCGTTTAAATTTTCTTTTACAATAACTTTTCTAAGAGCGTCGTCCCAATCTACAAACATGCCGAAGGATTCACCGATAAATCTTAGAGGTACAAAGGTTCTTGAATCAACAATTTTTGCAGGCACGTCAAGGTTAATTAACTTGCCGTTAACTATTGCGTCTTTGTCGCCGATTTTAAGCACCATGTCTATAGATGAATTAAAGACACTTACTTCACGCTTCTCTTGGTTCCAGCTTACGTTGTAGCCCAATGCTTCCGATATAAATCTAATTGGCACAAGTGTTCTGCCGTTTTCGATAAAAGGTTCTACATCGGGTTTAATAATTTGTCCGTTTACTTCCAATTTTATTTTGTTTTCAGCAAAGACAGGTGTAAGGCTTGTGAACACCAACACCAATGCCAAAAAAATGTATAAATTCTTTTTCATATTTCCTCCTTATTGTTCGGCGCTAAATCTCTCTTCAACCATTTTTAAATTTGTGTCCGACTCTTGTCCTATAGGCATGAATGAACTTTTACCGTCTACCAATTGAAGTGAACCGTCCTCACCGTCTTTTAAGAACACCAGGTATTCCTGATTAGGTTGTAAAGTCGTGGGCAGTTCATATTCGATGGCTGACAGGTCACCCTTAAAGTCTTGTAAAAAAATAGGTGTGAGCTTGCCGTCACTTTCTTGATTTACTCTTATTCTTGAAATGTAGTTTGACTGTGCAATCATAGCTTCCAATTTTTCCTTGGGAGTTAAAACTTCTTCAGTACCTTCAGCAGGAGTCTCTGCATTTTCTTCAGGAGCTGTTTCCTCTCCCTCTTCTCCTTCTGTAGCCTCTCCGTTTTCTTCAGGAGCCGTTTCTTCTCCTTCAACTGTTTCTACGTTTTCTTCCTCTTGGGGCGGGTTCTCAGGTGTGGCTGTCTTAACCTTGTCCTTTTTACCGCATCCTGCAAGTATGATTAACAACGCCAACAAAAGTGGCAAAATTTTTTTCTTCATATAGACCTCCTGCCATTGATTATAGCACAGAACATGGCTTGTTTTAAAGATACACGTGTTATAATAAAGGCGGAGGAAGTATGTTTACAGACTTTACAAGGTACATATTAAAGACAATTGAAGAGAAGGGCTTTAAGGCCTATGTAGTGGGAGGCTATGTGAGGGACTATATAATGAATATAAAGTCAAGCGACATTGACATAGCTACCTCTGCAACACCGGATCAAATTTTAAACTTGTTTAAAGATGAAAAGTGTTTGACTCACGGCATAGACTTCGGCACCGTCGTCCTTGTGAGAGGCGGGGAAGAAATTGAAGTCACCACCTTCAGAAGTGAAGGGGAGTACAAGGACTTTAGAAGGCCAAGTGAAGTGTTGTTTTCAAAAGAATTAAAAGATGATATAAATAGAAGAGATTTTACAATAAATGCCCTTGCCATGGACTTACGAGGCAAAGTCTACGACTATGTAGGCGGCGAAAGAGACATTGAAGATAAAACTTTAAGAAGTGTAGGCGATCCTCACGAGAGAATAAGAGAAGATGCCTTGCGCATATTAAGAGCCGTGAGATTTTCATCCAAGTACGACCTTTCTATAGAAGAAGATTTAAGACAGGCCATAAGAGAAAATGTAGAGCTGTTAAAATTTTTATCTCCCGAGCGAATTTACGAAGAGCTTTCCAAAATGCTCATGTATGAAAATCCTTCGAAAAGTTTTTATAAAATGGCGGAGCTTGATATTTTGGAAGTAATACTTCCCGAGCTTTGCCCCATGATAGGCTTTAATCAACACACGCCCTATCACGACAAAAGTCTCTTCGACCACATCATGTGGGTCTTGGACAGAGTGGATGAAGATCTTGCCTTGAGACTTGCGGCACTGTACCACGACGTGGGCAAGCTTTCCACCATGACCTTGGAGGGAGATGTGGCACACTTTTACGGCCACGAAAAAGTTTCGGCGGAAATCTTTGAAGATCGTATGAAAAAACTTCACGCCCCAAACTACATTATTGACAGGGGAAGAATTTTTATAGAAAATCACATGAAGGCCAATGAGCACATGTTAGACCCGGCCCTGAGAAGGCAAATAAGAAAAGTGGGTAAAGAAAATATTGATGGCCTCTACTCTCTTTTAATAGCAGACAGAGTCTCCACCACCTTCGGAAGGGACGCGGAGTTTCTATATGAAAGGCGAAAGAGAGTTACAGAGCTTTTAAATGAACCTGTAGTAAGTGAAAAAAGTTTTTTAAAAATAAACGGCAACGACTTAATGGACCTTGGATTTAAAGAAGGAAAAGTCTTGGGCAAGGTCTTAAATGAATTAAAAGAAATGGTAATAGAAAATCCCGAATTAAACGACAAAAATAAATTGATTGAAATTGTAAAGGAGAAGTTTATGAGAAAATATTTCGGCACAGACGGCATAAGAGGAGTGGCAGGATCGGAACTAAGCCCGGAGCTTGCCTATAAAGTGGGAAGAAGTATGGCGAAAGTCATCGGCAAAAAAGGCGACTCGGTTTTAATCGGCAAGGACACACGTTACTCAGGGGACATGTTGGAAGCCGCACTTATGTCGGGAATCATGTCCATGGGCATGGACGTGGTACAACTTGGCATTTGCCCCACACCTTGCGTGGCATACTTAGTCAGAAAAATGGGAGCAAGAGCCGGAGTTGTAATAAGTGCTTCACACAATCCCTTTGAGTACAACGGCATAAAAATATTCAGCGGCGACGGCTTTAAGTTAGACGACAGTGTAGAAGTTGAAATTGAAAATTACATTGACGCCGGAGTAGAAGACATACACACGGGAGACGAACTTGGCAGGGTATTAAAGTCCAAGGAAAGTGTCAAGCTTTACGAAGACTACTTAAAGAGCCTTGTCACAGCGGACATAAAGGGACTTAAAGTAGGCCTTGACCTTGGCAACGGCGCCCTTTATAAAATGGCGGAAGAAATTTTATCCTCATTGGGAGCGGAAGTTCACGTAATAAACGACACACCTGACGGCACAAATATTAACAAATCCTGCGGCAGTACTAACACCGATCTTATTATGGACCTTGTGAAGAGAGAGAACTTGGACTTGGGCTTTGCCTTTGACGGCGATGCGGACAGAATAATAGCAGTAGATGAAAAGGGAGAGATTGTAGACGGAGATCATTTGCTTGCAATTTTTGCCCAAGATTTAAAGGCGAAGGGCGAGCTTAAAAACGACGGCGTAGTTGGGACAATAATGTCAAACATCGGCCTTGAAAAGTTTTTAAAAGAAATCGGCGCAAAGTCTATTAAGGCACAGGTAGGAGACAGATACGTCCTTGAAGAGATGAGAAAGGGCGGCTATGTCTTGGGCGGAGAACAGTCGGGTCACATTGTGTTTTTACAAAACAACACCACAGGCGACGGACTTGCAACGGGTCTTCATCTCTTAAATATACTTGCGGAGAGGGGCAAAAAACTTTCAGAACTAAATGCAATAATGACCACCTATCCTCAAGTTTTAATAAATGCAAAAGTGCCAAATGAAATGAAGAAGAAAATTTTAGAAAATGAGGTTATTAAGTCTGAAATAGAAAAGACGGAAAAGATTTTGGAAGGAGAAGGCAGAGTTGTAATAAGACCATCAGGCACGGAGCCCGTTGTGCGAGTAATGGTTGAAGGTAAAGACAAAGAAGAACTGACAGCCCTCGTAAAAAATTTAGTAGAGATAATCGAAAGAGAATGCGGAAAATAATAATTGACAAAAATATTTGCCAAAAGATAAAAAAGGGTAGATACTAAAAAGAGAACAAATTAAAAGGGAGGTATCACATGGTTGGAATAGTAGCTGATACCGGTTGCGACTTAAAGCACAGTGATGAAGAAAGTAAGGGCATAGAACTTGTGCCCTTTAAACTTAATATAGGAAGCCGTGACTTTATAGACGGCTTTCAATTGGACGTAAATGAATTTGTAAAGGTCATGAGTGAAAGTGAAGAGGTAGTAAAGACATCCTGTCCGGCGCCCTATGACTTTTTAGAGGGATATGAAAAGTTCGGCGGAGAAGATATATTATGTCTGACAATAAGCTCAAAACTTTCAGGCACATATCAATCGGCGCAAATTGCAAAGGCTGAATTTACTGAAAAATATCCCGATGCAAAGATACACGTCTTTGACACAAAGAGTGCCAGCGCAGGAGAAAGTTGTGTGGCACACTACATTAAATCTTTAGTTCAAGAGGGGCTGCCTTTTGAAGAAATAGTTGAGAAGGGGGAAAAATATATTTCCGAGCTTAAGACCTTCTTTGTCTTGGAGTCCTTGGACAACTTGAAAAAAAACGGCAGAATTAAAAAAGCCGTAGGGACAATATTAAACGCCCTTCACATTAAGCCCGCCATGTGGGGAGTGGATGGAGATATAGAACTTTTTAAAATGCAAAGAGGATTTAAAAGGTCACTCCTTCACATAATAAGCCACATGGAAAAAGATGATACTAAGGGCAAGATCCTATGCATCTCCCACGTAGATGCTTTGGACAAAGCGGAATTTATAAAAGAAAAAGTTCAAAAGAATTGTGAATTTGAAAAAATAATAATCACAAAAGCATTGGGACTCTCCTCCGCCTACGCGGACAAGGGAGGCATAGTCCTTGCATATTAAAATAAAAGGCACTTGCGTGTCTTTTTTTTGTTCCTTGAATGAAAGGCTTTAAAAATTTTTGCAAAAAAAGAGGACACATTCCTTCTTTAAATACTAATTCAAAGAGGCGTGTCCCTCAGATTACTTTACATATTTTTCTTTAAAGTAGTTTATTATATCTTCCGACTCGTACATAGGTTCTTCACCTACGAAAAGACAGGGCACTTGTCTCTTGCCACCCTTGTCGATTAGGTAGTCCATGGCTTCCTTGTCCTTGTTAATATTTTTTATTTCAACGTCTTTGATTCCCGCCGTGTCCAAAAATCTTTCAACCTTCATACAGAATGGGCATCTGTCTCCAACATATAGAGTTAATTTTTCCATAATTTAGTCCTTTCTTTTATATTCAAATTCCGTCCTACGTTTATTATTCCCCTCTTTTTGCTATAATAAACATGAGGTGTTATATGGATAATTTTAACAGAAACATAGATGATATAGTTACTTCTATCACTCGCGGCGCAAGTTCCATTAAACAAAAGGCCATGGAGTTAAAGCGCGTGGGAAATTTAAGATACAAAATTTACGAGTGTGACAGAGAGATCGCTTCTCTATATAGAGAGCTTGGAGAAAAGTATTACAAGTACAACAAGGGCGGTGCTCCCGACATTTCAAGCGAGACTGTTATAAGACAAATAGATTTTTTAAGTGACAAGAAGAAAAATTTGGAGAAACTTTTAGGCGGCAGCGTTATTGAGGTGGGAAAAATACCTGAGGCTGTCTCATACCAAAAGACTTACTACATCTGCCCCAATTGCGGCAAGACTTATTCCGAAGACGAACCCTTCTGTCCCCATTGCGGTAAATAATGAAAAATTTTGTTGAGATAAAAGACATTAACATTGCCTATGTGGAAGAGGGAGAAGGTGATCCCGTTATTGTCCTTCACGGATGGGGCGCAAGTATTGAGGCTGTCATGAGTATTGTAAATATTCTAAAGCCTTTTAGAAAGGTATACGCTCTTGACGGGCCGGGCTTCGGTGACTCCGACGACCCTAAGGAAGTTTTTTCCACCTACGACTATGCCGAGGTGGTTAAGGACTTTATGAAGATTAAGGGCATCGACAAGGCGGACTTTATCGGTCACAGCTTCGGAGGCAAGACTTTAATCGCTCTTTCAACTACATATCCCGACCTTGTGAGGAAACTTGTTTTAGTCGATGCAAGCGGAATAATTCCAAAGAGAAAGCTCTCTTACTACATTAAGGTCTACGGATTTAAACTTTCCAAATTTATATACACTCGTTTATTTTTTTGGAAAGACAGAGACGAGCTCTTGGAAAAATTTTACAAAAGACACGGCTCCGACGACTACAAAAGCGCCGGAGGAATTATGCGACAAGTCTTTGTCAAGGTGGTAAATGAGGACTTAGAGCCTAAGCTCAAGGACATTTCACAAGAGACTCTCCTTATTTGGGGGGACAGCGACGATGCCACTCCTCTTTACATGGGAAAGATTTTTGAAAGGGAAATTAAAAATTCCGGCCTTGTGGTTTTAAAGGGAGGCCACTACAGTTATGCTGATGACTATCCCACATTTAAGGCAATTATTGAATCATTTTTGAGGTGAACATGGGAAAGATATTTTTTTTATTTAATATTGTTGCTGATTTAGTTATTGCAATTATATTTTCTATTTACTATCAAAAGCTTTCCGTCTCATGTCTTCATATTTTGCAATTGGAAGTATATGACTCGGATAAATACATGAAGTGGGTGGAAAAAAACAGATCTATGTTGGGCAAGAAACTTAAGGAAGAGAAGACACCCTTGGTTTGGACCGACAGAGCAAAGAGACTTTATGACACTCACAAAAACATTTTACTTTTATTAGTTGCAGATGCAATTATCATTGAAATTTTATTGGTAAAATACACCAAAGTTCGCTATGCGGTAATTGTGTACCTGTGCATATTGTTTGTAGTTTATTTTAAAATGCCTAAGATTATGAAAATGTCAAACAATATAAACAGACCGAGGGAAGAAAAAATCAACATGGGCTTTTACAATCAAGCCATGGCAAAAATTAAAGATTTAAAGTCTAAAGGTCTTACCGTTGTAGGCATTACAGGCTCTTTCGGCAAGACAAGCACCAAGTTTATGCTTGAGACAATTTTAAAAGAGAAATTTAACGCTCTTACAACTCCTGGGTCTTACAACACTCCCATGGGACTTTCAAAAGTCATTAACAACGACTTAAATGAAAGTGTGGAAGTTTTTATTGCGGAGCTTGGCGCTGAAAAAATCGGGGAAATTGAAGAGGTTGCCACCTTGGTTCAACCTTCCGTGGGAATTATTACGGCCATCGGCCCGACACACATGCACTTATTTAAGACAATTGAGAATATACAAAAGACCAAGTACGAGCTCATAGAAGCCTTGGACGAGGACGGCATTTCAATATTTAACTACGACAACGAATATGTAAAGCCCCTTGCGGACAGAGAAAGAGTTAAGACCATACGCTACGGCATTGAAAAAAACGACAAGTTAAATGTCTATGCGGAAAACATTGAAGTCTATGAGAGAGGCAGCAAGTTCACTCTTCACGCAGGAGGAGAATCAATTGAGTGCACTACAAAGGTACTTGGCAAGCACAACATTTCAAACTTACTTGCGGCGGCGTCCTGTGCCTTGGAATTAGGCCTTACCTTGGAAGAAATAAGAAGAGGTATTGGAAAAGTTGAGCCGGTGGAACACAGACTTAACCTTGTAGACAACGGCAACGGCATTATAGTTATAGATGATGCCTTTAACTCAAATCCTGTAGGAGCGAGAGCGGCACTTGATGTCCTTTCAAACTTTAAGGAAGGAAGAAAAATCGTAATTACACCCGGCATGGTTGAGCTTGGAGACATGGAAGAAGAAGCCAACTACACTTTCGGCAAGGAGCTTGCGGAGGTGTGCGACTTTGTAATTTTGGTAGGTAAAAAGAGAACCCTTCCCATTCAAAAGGGACTCAAAGGTGCAAACTTCCCTGAAGAGGGACTTTTTGTGGCGGGAACTTTAACAGAGGCAACGGAAATTTTGGGACACCTTTCAAGACCTAAGGATGTAGTCCTATTTGAAAACGACTTGCCTGACAATTACTCGGAGGAATAATATGGAAAATATATGCGTCATATTCGGCGGCAGAAGTGTGGAACACGAAGTCTCTGTAATCACAGGTCTTCAAGTTATTGAAAATATGGACAAGAGCCTTTACAACCCCATCCCTCTCTTTTATTCAAAGGACGGAAAATTTTACACGGGAGAAAAGTTAAAGGACTTTAGAACTTTTAGAGAAAACAAGTACAAGGAAGAGGGCGTTGAAGTATTTTTAAAGCCCAACTACAAGGACTTTAATCTCTACGCCTACGAGGAAAAGGGCGGACTTTTTTCAAAGACTAGGGAACTTGTGCCCTATGAAAAAATTGACATGGTATTTATCGCCCTTCACGGCACCTTCGGGGAAGACGGATGCATGGAAGGCCTTTTTGAACTTATGCAAATCCCCTATGTGGGCTGCGGAGTAATGGCAAGTGCTGTGTCCATGGACAAGGTCACTATGAAAAAAGTCTTTGAATCTGAAGGCATACCCATTGTGGACTACAGATATTTTTACAGAAGGGATTACGAAAAGGACAAGGAAAAATATTTAAACTTAGGTGATGAAATCGGCTATCCAATTATTGTAAAGCCGGCAAACTTAGGTTCAAGTGTTGGAATTTCCAAGGCTAAAAACAGAGAAGAACTAAAAGAGTCCATTGAAGTTGCAAAAAATTTCGACAAGAAAATTATTTTGGAAAAGTGCGTGGATAATTTAAGAGAAATAAACATGGCGGTTATGGGCAATGAATCGGACCTTGAATGTTCCGAAACGGAAGAGCCGGTAAGCTATTCCGACATACTCACCTACACTGAAAAGTACGAGTCAAAGTCAGGCAAGACAGGCCAAAAGGGATCTAAGAACGGCAATACAAAGACCATTCCTGCAAATATTTCAAAGGAAATGGAAGAAGAGATAAGAGAACTTGCTCTAAAGAGTTTTAAGGCAATAGACGCGGCAGGGGTCTCACGTATAGACTTTATGCTTGAGGGTGACAAGGTATATGTAAATGAAATAAACACCATTCCGGGCTCCATGTCCTTTTACCTTTGGGAGCACAAGTACAGTTTTAAAGAACTTATTTCAAAGCTCATTGAAATCGGAAAGAAAGTTTACAAGGAAAGAACAGAAAACAATTACTCAATAGATACAAATTTATTTAAGAACACAGGCTACGGCAGCAAATTAAAGTAGGTTAAGAATGAAAGACGAAAAAATTTTAGGGATTTTAGATGAATTAGGCCCCGTAAAGTTTAAGACCTTGGCAAGGCATTTGGAAATCGACAACAGAGGCAAAAAAGACTTTGCCGACTACTTAAGAGAGTTGGAGAAGAGAGGTCTTATTGTGCTTTATGAGGACAAATACTATCCCGTGGACTCAAAGCACATCTTTGAAGGGTATTTTCAAGGCACTTCAAAGGGCTTCGGCTTTTTGTTAAGAGGGGAGAAGGACATTTTTATTCCCGCTGAAGACAAAAACAAGGCCATGGACAAGGACAAGGTCTTAGTCCTTATGACAAAGTGCGACGAGGCCCACAATGCTTATGAAGGTAAGGTCATTAAAGTCCTTAAGAGAAAAAACAAAAAAATCGTCGGCACATTTCAAAGTTCAAAAAATTACGGATTTGTGCTGCCTCAAAATGAAAGAATCGGCACGGATATTTTTATTCCCGGCAAGTACACAGGCGGAGCAAAAAACGGTCAAACAGTTGTGGCTTCAATTAGAAAATGGGAGAACATGGACGAAAGCCCGGAAGGAGAAATAGTTGAGATCTTAGGCTACCCTCGTGAAAACGGCGTAGATATTTTGACTATTGCAAGGCAGTTTAATTTGCCTGAGGACTTTACATCTCCTGTGAAAAAAGAAGTGAAGAAGCTTCCTGAAAAAGTTTTGGAAAAAGACATTAAGGCCAGGAGAGATTTCAGAAAGGACATTGTCTTTACAATAGACGGCAAGGACTCAAAGGACTTTGACGATGCCGTATCCATTACAAAGGACGAGGACTTCTATTATTTAAATGTCCACATTGCTGATGTGGCTCACTATGTAAAGCCGGGCACAGCTATTGACGAGGAAGCGTTGAAGCGCGGCAACGCATACTATCTTTTGACGGAAGTTATTCCCATGCTTCCCAAAGAAATTTCAAACGGCATTTGCTCTTTAAATGAGAATGAAGACAGGCTCACTCTTTCCGTCTTGATGAAAGTGGACAAGACCGGCAAGGTTGTGGACCATGAGATCTGCGAAGGCGTAATTAATTCGACAAGAAGGTTGGTTTACAACGACGTGTCGGAATTTTTAGAAAAGGCAGAGAAACATCCTTCCTTAAAGGGCCTCTATGATGACCTTAAAATTATGGAGGAACTTCAAAAAATTCTCTTTGAAAAGAGATATAAAAGAGGAGCAATTGAATTTAACTTCAGCGAGACCCAAATAGATTTAGACGACAATGGCAACCCCATAGACGTATATCCTCGCGACAGAAGAATCGCAAACAAAATTATAGAGGAGTTTATGATTCTCACAAATGAAGTGGTGGCGGAGGAATATTTTTGGCTTGAGCTGCCATTTATCTACCGTGTCCACGAAGAGCCCAAGGTTGAAAAAATTACAGACCTTAACCAAATGATAAGACCCTTGGGATTAAAGGCTCGCACCTTGGGAGATATTAATCCTGTAATATTCCAAGATATTTTAAAGGAAGTTGCGGGAAAGGACGAAGAAGTCTTTGTATCTACACTTGTCCTTCGCACCATGCAAAAGGCGAGATACGATACAATTGAGCTTGGACATTTCGGATTGGGGGCGAAATACTATTCACACTTTACTTCTCCCATCAGAAGATACTCGGACCTTACCATTCACAGAATAATAAAGGAAAATATTCACGGCAAAATTACAAAGAAGAGAATAAACTACTACGAAGGTGTGTTGCCGAAAATTGCAAAGCAAGTAAGCGACACGGAAATTATTCAAGACGATTCGGAACGTGCCGTTAAAAATGTGAAGATGGCACAGTACATGGAAGATAAAATCGGCGAAGTTTATGAGGGCACTATAAGCGGAGTGACAAGCTTCGGCATTTTTGTCGAGCTTCCCAATACCATTGAAGGCTTAATGGCATACCAAAACATTGACGAGTACTTTGAATACGACGAAAACACGAGGACGGCGGTTAGCAAAGACACCTCTAAAATTTATAAAATCGGAGACAAGGTCAAGGTTAAAGTCTTAAATGTAAATGTAGAGAAGGCGCAAATTGATTTTGAGCCGGCGAACAGGTGATTAAATGGCGGAAAAAAACACGGCTCTTGCCACAAACAGAAAGGCGAGACACGATTATTTTATAGACAAGGTATATGAAGTGGGCATAGTCCTTAAAGGCACGGAAGTTAAGTCCATAAGAAAGGGCAGTGTAAACTTAAAGGACTCCTATGCCTCGGTAAAAGACGGTGAAGTCTTTGTAGAGGGTATGCACATATCTCCCTTTGAACAGGGAAATATTTTTAATGTAGATCCTCTTAGAAAGAGAAAGCTCCTTCTTCACAAAAGTGAAATCAGAAAAATTGAGAGAGAAATTTCTCAAAAGGGATATACCTTGGTACCTCTTTCACTTTATTTAGTAAAGGGTAGAGTTAAAATGGAACTGGGTCTTGCAAGAGGTAAGAAACTCTACGACAAGAGAGACGCCCTTGCAAAACGTGATTCGGACATGAGAATTAGACAGGCGCTGAGAGGAAAGTAATGGAACGCAGAGGAAATTATGATTTACTTAGAATAGTCGCACAATTTTTTGTAGTTGTGCTTCACGTATCAAGCTCGGTGGTGGCAAACCCAAGTGACCCCGAGTTTTTTTCCTATAATTTTTACTCCATGCTTTCACGGTTTTCGGTGCCTGTTTTTGTAATGTTAAGCGGCTACTTTAACATGGAAAGCATGGATGTGAAGAAAGCTTTTAAAAAGTCTTTAAAGCTTTACATAATTATTTTATTCTGGTCACTTATTTATCTTTTAAGAAATCTATACCTAAACGGCGGCATGGAACTCAGTCAAATTTTAAATGAAATGTTCTTAGGCCACTACCATATGTGGTTTTTATTTATGACTATCGGCCTTTACCTGCTCACTCCCATACTTGCTCCTGCATTAAAGGATTTAAAAAATGCAGAGTACTTTTTAATCTTGGGACTTATTTTTTCCGTCATACCCGCCACACTTAAAATTGTAATGGGAGAAAGGTTTATAAGGACCTTTGCCCTGTCCTTTATTGACGGATTTTATTTTAGAATGACTGGAGGCTTTATCCTCTACTATGTCTTGGGCTATTACTTAGGTCGCAAAGACATTAAGCACAAAGGCATTTGGATAGCTTTGGGAGCTGTAGCCATGGCATGGTCAATATACATGCAGTATGAGATAAACGCGGGTCAAGAGACTTTAATCTACGGCTACTACGATGTAATGGGAATTTTCGCCTATCTCTTTTCGGCGGGCGTGTTTTTAATTTTTAAAGACTTAAAAGTTGAGAGTGCCTTTGTTTCAAAACTCTCTTCTCTCACTTTGGGAATATTTTTGATTCACGACCTTTTTATCGGACGCGTGGGAAACTTCGTCGGAGATGTGAAGGGGTTTATAAAGGTGCCTCTTGTCAGCGCAATCGTATTTATAATTTCAGCTGCGGTTGTCGCAATTCTTAAAAAAATTCCCGTGGTCAAGGATCACTTGGTGTAGGTGATTGAAGATTTTTTCGGCAAATGGTATAATCAATTAAACTTTATAAAGCGATGAGAAAAAGTAGTAGAAGACTCTAATCTTTAGAGAGAAAACGGCAGGTGAAAGTTTTTGAGGCAGGTCTTTGAATCCGTTTTTGAGCTTTTTATTTTAAAGAGAATGCTATGCATTAATTAGGGTGGCAACGCGGAGCACTTCGTCCCTTAGAAGTGCTTTTTTTATTGAGGAGGTTTATATGTTAGACATTAAGTTTGTCAGGGAGAATCCCGAAGCTGTAAAAGAAAATTTAAAAAAGAAATTTCAAGATGAAAAAATTCCCATGGTGGATGAAGTTATTAAACTTGACGAAGAGTTCAGAACACTTCGCACCGAAGGAGACGAGTTAAGAGGCAAGAGAAATAAAATTTCAAAAGAAATCGGAATGCTCATCGGTCAAAAGAAAATGGAAGAAGCTGAAAAAGTCAAGGCGGAAGTAAAGGCCATTAACGACCGCATAACTGAAATCGACGCCTTGGACGAAGAAAAGGCGAAGAAAATCAGAGAGATAATGTTAGTTATTCCTCAAATGATTGCAGATGACGTGCCTATAGGTAAGGACGACAGCGAAAATGTTGAAATCGAAAAATTCGGCGAACCGGTAGTGCCTGAATACGAAATACCATACCACGTAGACATTATGGAGTCCTTTGACGGTATTGACCTTGATGCGGCAAGAAGAACCTCAGGGGCAGGCTTCTACTATTTAAAGGGGGACATGGCAAGACTTCACTCGGCAATACTTTCCTATGCGAGAGACTTTATGATTGACAAGGGATACACTTACTACATTCCTCCATACATGGTTAGAAGCGACGTAGTTACAGGCGTAATGAGCTTTGCCGAAATGGAAGACATGATGTACAAAATCGAAGGGGAAGACCTTTATTTAATAGGTACATCGGAACACTCCATGATCGGAAAGTTTATCGGCACAATTAATGAAAAGGACACCTTGCCACAAAAACTTACTTCTTACTCGCCATGCTTTAGAAAAGAAGTTGGGGCACACGGCATTGAAGAAAGAGGAGTCTACCGCATTCACCAATTTGAAAAACAGGAAATGGTAGTGGTGTGTGAACCGGAAGACTCTAAAAAATACTATGATGAGCTTTGGAAAAATACTGTAGAATTTTTCAGAACCCTTGACATTCCCGTGCGCACATTGGAGTGCTGCTCAGGAGACCTTGCGGATTTAAAAGTTAAATCCCTTGACGTTGAAGCATGGAGCCCGAGACAACAAAAATATTTTGAAGTAGGTTCCTGCTCAAACCTTGGAGACGCACAGGCAAGAAGGCTTAATATAAGAATAAGAGGAGAAAGAGAGAACTACTTTGCACACACTCTTAACAACACGGTTGTTGCACCGCCTCGTATGCTAATTGCATTTTTGGAAAACTTGCTTCAAGCAGACGGCACACTAAGAATACCTGAAGCTCTAAGACCCTATGTAGGAGGCAAGGAAAAATTCATTCCGAAAAAATAAATTAAACAGAGGGAGACCTCTGTTTTTTTTATTGCAGAGAAATGTTTAGAAGATTTTATAAATAATAACGTTTTCAGAAGAATTTAAATAAATTTATCCGTTTTTTCAAAAAATATTATGCTTTATCTCTACTTTCTGATAAAATATTTTAAATTGGAGGTAGAGATGAAAACAGTACTGCAGGTAAATGACTTTTTAAATAAAATTGTTTGGGGAGTTCCCACACAGATTTTGCTCTTAGGCGCCGGAATTATTTTGATGATAGCTTCCGGCTTTGTCGTATTTCGCAAGGTGAGATATATTGCCGCCAATACATTCGGCAAAATTTTTGAACCTGTAAAGGCTGACGAAGGACACCTTACACCTTTTCAAGCCGTATCAACCGCCCTTGCCGCAACTGTAGGCACGGGAAATATTGCAGGGGTGACCTTGGCAATAGCCGCAGGAGGTCCGGGTGCTTTGTTTTGGATGTGGATTGCAGCCATTATCGGGATGAGTACAAAATTTGCAGAGGTAACTCTCGCCGTTGCAACTGCCACTTACAATTCAAAAGGACAAAGAGTTGGAGGACCTATGTACTACATTGAAAGGGGTTTAGGTTATAAAGGTCTTGCAAAAATCTTTGCTCTCTTCGGAGGCATTGCCTGTTTCGGCATCGGATGTATGACACAGTCCAATTCAATTTCAACTACATTGGAGTCCACTTTTAATATAAACAAAACCGTGACGGGAATTGTGTTGGTCATTTTACTTTCCGTTGTTTTAATCGGAGGGTTTAAGAGGATAGGAAGCGTTGCGGAAAAAATCGTGCCTTTAATGGCTCTCTTTTATGTCATCGGCGGTCTTGTTGTCATGGTCATTGAAAGAGAAGCACTGCCGGGGGCTTTGGCTCTCATATTTAAATCAGCTTTTACGACAAAGGCCGCTACAGGTGGCTTTGCCGGGGCAACTATGAGCATGGCTATGAGGTCAGGTATTGCAAGAGGTATATTTACAAACGAAGCCGGTTTAGGTTCCGCACCTATTGCTCACGCCACCGCACAGACGGATCACCCGGTGCGCCAAGGTCTTTGGGCAGTATTTGAAGTCTTTATGGACACAATTGTAGTCTGTACAATTACAGGCCTTGTTGTAATAATGTCAGGTGTTTGGACAAGTCCCGATGTGGAAGGCGCCGCTATGACAGTTGAAGCTTTCGGCACAGGTTTTTATTACGGTAAGCACATTGTCACAATAGGCATTGCTCTTTTTGCCTTTACTACAATTTTAGGCTGGTCCTACTACGGAGAGAAGTGTAATGAATATTTATTCGGCAGGGACCTTGCAATGCCCTTCAGAATTTTATTTATTATAATGGCATTTGTAGGTTCCATAGGAGGACTTAAAGTCATATGGAGTATAACGGACACTTTAAACGGCATGATGGCGATCCCCAACTTAATAGGGCTCATACTTCTTTACAAGCCCTTTAAAAAATTGGTACAGGACTTTTTTAAAAGCCCCGATGCAAACTTCGGAGAAAGAAATTATATGGAATTTTTTAAATAAAAATAAAGCTGTGAGATTTTATTCCCACAGCTTTTTTGTTAGTTGTTCTTTATAAATTCGTAAATACTTCTCACAGGTATTCCCGTTGCACCCTTGCCTGTGTAAGGATAGTCGGTATCTGAAAATGCGGGACCTGCTATGTCAAGGTGTACCCAAGGTTTGTTTTCTACAAAGTGTTCCAAGAATACTCCTGCAGTTATTGTACCTGCTCCTCCTGTTGTGGAGTTTTTAATGTCCGATACATCTCCCTTTACTTTTTCACGGGAGTCTTCAAAGATTGGAAGCTTCCAAACTTGTTCCCCTGTAGTCTTAAATGCCTCTTCAACTTTGTCAAACAACTTGTCGTCATTTGTAACTGTGCCCACAGTTCTTTGACCAAGAGCCATAATGCAAGCGCCGGTTAAAGTAGCCATGTCTATAATTTGTTTTGCATCGGTCTTTGTCGCAGCATAGTAAAGCGCATCTGCAAGGGTAAGTCTGCCTTCAGCATCTGTATTTATAACTTCAATTGAAAGGCCCTTCATTGATGAAACAATGTCTCCGTTTTTGTAAGCATCTCCTGAAATCATATTTTCGCAAGCTGCCACAAGGCCGATTACGTTCTTCTTAACTTTGTTTTTTGCAAGGCTGTAAATTGTGCCGATAACACTTGCAGCGCCTGTCATGTCGCTTTTCATTGTAACCATACTTGCAGCCGGTTTAACTGCATATCCGCCTGAGTCGTAGCAAAGTCCTTTGCCCACAAGAGCTGTCGGTTGTTCTCCTTTGACTGGAAGGTACTTCATAATTATAAACTTAGGCTCTTTGGCTGAACCCTTTGCCACTGCAAGGAAGGCTTCCATCTTTAGAGCCTTTATCTCTTCGTAGCCCAATACTTCAACTTCAACGCCTAAGGGTGAAAGTTTTTCCTTGGCTTCCTTTGCCAAAATTTCAGGATACATATCTATTGAAGGAGTGTTTACCAAGTCCTTTGTAAAATATACACCTTCCATTACGGCCAAAGTTTCTTCAACAACATCTTTGTAGTCGCCTTTAAAGTAAATACTAAGTTCAAATGTGTCCTTGTCCTTTAAATACTTGTCAAAAGTATAAGCGCTTTGGTAAAGGCCTACAAGTGCCGCCTTAACTTCTTCACTTGAAAAATCTGAAACAACTTCAGCTTCCTTTATCTTTTGGGTCTTTAAATTTTTGTAAAAGCCGTAGAAAGCTTTGCGCACATTGTTAAGATCGCCTTTTTTGCCAAGGCCTAAGAGTACAATGTTTTCGCTCTTGGGTCCGATGTTTGTGTAAATTTCTTTTTCTTTACCTGCAAAGATTTCTTTTTCTTTTAAATACTCTGCAAGGTCTTTCGAAATTTTTAGTTCTTCATTTTCGTATACAGGATAAATTTTAACTCCTGCATTTTCTTTGTAATTTATCATTTTTCCTCCTTAAAATGCTTCATATATTGCCTTAATAGACTTTTCATAGTCTTCTTCAGCCACTCCTATTATAATATTTAATTCGCTTGAACCTTGAATAATCATTAAAATATTTACATATTCCTTTGCAAGAGCTGTAAATATCTTGGCGGAAATACCCACGTGGTTAATCATGCCTCGTCCTACTACAGTCACAAGGGATATGCCTCTGTGGACAGTAATGTTGTCCGGACTTACAAAGGTCTGAATCTCGTTTAAAAGAGTTTGCATCTTGCCCTGGAGCTGTAAGTCGTTGACGATTAAAGACACGGAGTCAATACTTGAAGGCATGTGTTCCAAAAAGACATTGTTCACTTCAAGTACACTCATAAGTTTTCTGTGAAAGCTCTTGTCCTGTGACAGGCGAACTTTTTCAATATTAATAACGGTAAAATCTTTCTTGCCTGAAACTCCCGTAATAATATTTTTGTTTAAACTTGCGTCGTAGTTGTCTACGATTAAAGTCCCCTTGGCATCGGGGGAGTTTGTGTTTTTAATCTCAATGGGAATACCCGCACTTACCACGGGGAAGATCGCCTCCTCGTGAAGGACACCTGCACCGCCGTAGGAAAGTTCTCTAAGCTCTTTGTAAGTAATTATTTCAATATTTCGCGGATTGTCTACAATTTTCGGATCGCAAGACAAAAATCCGCTGACATCGGTCCAGTTTTCATAAAGGCTTGCCCCCACACCTCGTGCCACAATTGAGCCTGTAAGGTCGGAGCCTCCCCTTGAAAAAGTCTTGATGCCCTTTGAAGATGAGCCGTAAAATCCCGGGATCACGGCGCGTTCAATGTTGTTCTTAACATCTCTTAAAGCCCTGTAGGATTTTTCCTCCAAAAAATTTGAATCCTCGTCGAAAAATATAACGTCCTTTGCATCTACAAATTCATAGCCCAAGTACTTTGCCAAAATAATTCCGTTTAAATACTCGCCGCGACTTGCTATAAATTCTCGACTTTCGCCTTTTAACAAAGCTTGATAAATTTTATCAAACAAAGCCTCAATGTCAAGGTCCACATCAATGCCTTTAACAATTTCGCGGTACTTGTCCTTTAACAAGACAAAACCGTCGTCAAAATTAATATTGTGACGAGCAAGGTCGTAGCACAGATATAAGAGGTCAGTCACCTTGGTGTCGTTTGAAGTGACCTTGCCGGGAGCTGAAGGCACAACATACCTTCTCCTCTCGTCCGCCTCTACAATTTTTTTAACTTTTTTAAACTGCTCCGCACTTGCCAAAGATGAGCCGCCGAATTTTGCTGTTACAATGTCCATAGCTACCTCCAAATTAAAGATATTTTATCAAATATAGCCAATATTTAAAAGGAAATGCAACTTTGTTCTTTTTATGATACAATAATCTTGCGGAGGTGGAGTATGGAAGAAGGTAAGAAGACAAGAAGAGACCACGTATATCGCTATTTAAAAGAAAAGATTTTAAACAATGAATACTTGCCCGGCGAAAAACTTATAGAGACTAGAATAGCTGACGAACTTCATGTGAGCAGAACCCCTGTAAGAGAAGCTCTCATGATGCTTGAAAAGGAACAGCTTGTACATACTTCCATGGGCAAGAGCTACCAAGTATCAAAAATTTCCATCAAACTTTCCAAAGACCTCTACTATGTAAGGGAGTTACTTGAGCCGAGAGTGGTAGGCGAAATTGCCAAAAAGGGAATTACAAAAGACACTATTGAAATAAGAGACATAGTTAAAAGCTTGATAAAGGCACGTAAGGCCGAAGATAAAGAAGAACAAATAAGGCTCATAGTCCGTTTAAACGAAGCCCTTATTACAGGACACAGCAACGAGTTTTTGGAAGAAATCCTATGGGTAATAAACAGAAGGCTATACAGACTTGCCAATATAATACTTCAAGACGACAAAAATTTGGAATCGGTGTACAGTAAAATATTGAAAATGTATGAGTCCATAGAAAAGAGAGATCAAAAGACGGCGGAATACATGTCAAAAGAATACATAAGACAACTGTACCCCCTACTTGAACTTAAGAAGGACGACAAAATCTTCGACGACTAAATAAGATAAGAACAAAAGAATGCTTCGGCATTCTTTTTTTGTTTAATTGGGGACATTCGCAAGGCTTTAGCCGTGCGTGTGTCCCCTCGAAAAAATGTTGAATGTAATTGGGGACATTCGTGACCGAATGGAATGAGGGAACGTGTGTCCCCAAACTACAACCATCCCAATCGGGGGTATTCCCAAGGCGCAAGCCGAGGTTGCGTCTCTTAACTATAGTAGGCAGTCTTAATTGACAGGAACTTTAATCAAAATTCTTTTAAGTTTTACATAAATATTATAGAATAAAAAAAATCGCAATAGGAGGTCCTATGAAGAAAGGTTTAAAAATAATAATAGGGGCAGTCCTTGTAATTATAATTTTAGCAGCGGGAATACTGACATACATAGTAGGCAAGGGAGTCTTTGACGGCGCGACAAATTTAACCTCAAGAGAAGAGACTGTTAAAAACATGGAGTTATATCAAAATGAATATGAGGCATTTATCAAAAAGTACAATATAGACAAGTACGAAGTGAACTATGTAGCTTCACAAGTTGACGGCCACGGTATACCCATTTTGAGTGTTGAAAATGAAAACACAAATAACTACGCAGTCCTGATACACGGATTGGGTGGCACAAAAGAGTCGGTGACCGACGTTATGGAAATATTTATTGATTTAGGATATAACGTAGTAAGTTATGACCAGAGAAACTCAGGTTCGAACATGGAAGAGTACAATACTTACGGAGTGTTGGAGTCCTTAGATGCAAGAGACGTGGTAAGCTACGCAAGAGACAGGGCAAAAGACGGACAAGTAGTGCTCTGGGGAGAATCCTTCGGCGGAGCCACGGCTGCCATGGCACTTGGAAGAGATGAAAAAAATATAGACTTTTTGATACTCGACTCGTCGGTCGCAGACTCCAATGAGTTGATGAAGCCTTATATTGAAAAATATTCAAAAGAATACAACATTCCATACGACTACATGTTGTGGGCCGGTTCACTTTATACAAAAGGCAAGTTGGGATTTAGCTTTAAAGACATAAATGCCGCAGAATATTTAAAAGAAACTACAAAACCCGTACTCATTATAAGCGGAGACAATGACATACTGACGCCTCCATCTATGGCACAGGAACTCTACGAAGCCGTGCCTCACGATGACAAGGAATTATATACGGCAAAAGGATATGGACATTGCGAATTTGTAAAAAAAGATCCGAAAAGCTATGAAGAAGTAATAAAAAGTTTTTTGATGAAATATGCCGTTAAATAAAAAGGCAAATTAAATTAATCAGGGGCATTCCCAAGGCACAAGCCGAGGGTGTATATTGGGGACATTCACCAGTCAAGCCGAGCTTGACAGGTACAAGCCTCGTAGAGGTGTGTCCCCATAGGACCATTTAAAATAAAAAAAGAGCGTTGCGCTCTTTTTTTAGTATCCTACTTTATTATATTTGCTTTCCACATTGTACTTGTTGAGTATTTCCTGTATCTTTTCTTTTAAATTTTCTTTTGACAAGTACACGCCCTTTAAATTGGAGACGTGGTTTGTGCTGTCAAAGTCATAGAGATATGTGTAGTAGTATTCTCCGTCAATGTTTATGTCGGGGAATTCCGCTCTTGCTTTTTCCATATTTCTCACTTCAAGGTAGGTGCTGTCGTTAAACGATATTTGCACATAGTCTGAAATTATATCTTTAAGTTCATTTTCTTCCGATATTTCCGCCACTATTGATTCCGTGATTAAATTTAAAATTTCCTGTTCCGCTTCCAAGTTTTTAACGGTATAAATATATTGGTCGTCTGTGGTTTCGGGCTTTGTTACGAAATTGCCCATTGTCACAACAAGCTCCGACAAGTTTATTTCCGTAGATCCGATTTTATAATCTGAGCTTTGAACTACTTTGTTGTTCTTGTCAATGTTAAGTTCCGCACTTCTCATATTTTCGTTCGTGGATATGTTCGGGTCTACGTCATTTTTTCTCTTGCAAAATCTCAATAGGATTATAATAATTATTAAAAGGACCAAGCTATAGAAAAGTATTCTTCTATTCCTCATCTGTCTTTTCCTTTTGCGTATGTGTTTATTTCTGGCGCGCCTTCTTCTAAGTTCCGCCTCTCTATTTTTATCTTCCATGGTCCCTCCTTATTATTGACATTTTACAACATTTACTGTAGAATGTCTAAGGTAAACTTTACCCGAGACCGAAGAGGTCTTTTTTAAATGTAAAAAACGGAGGTGTTTTTATGCAAGACAGAATTGTTCTTGAGTGCACAGAGTGTAAACAAAGAAATTATGTCACTTACAAAAACAAGAAAAATACGACGGAACGATTGGAGCTAAGTAAGTATTGCAAGTTCTGCAAGAAACATACTGCTCACAAAGAAACTAAGTAGGAGGAATTATGACAAACCAAGTAAATGTTCAAAACAGAGACAAGAAAAGTTTGAGCAAGTACATGAGGGGCGTAAAATCTGAATTCAGAAAAGTAGTTTGGCCTACTAAAAAACAATTAGCCAACTATTCCGGCATCGTTATTCTATCTATTATCTTGTTTTCCATAGTTCTTTCAGTATTGGACCTTGTAATTAACAAAGGACTGAATTTAATTGTCAAGTAATATGAATGATAATATTAATGACGAGAACAGGGAAGAATTAGTAGAGACTGAACCTAAATGGTATGTAGTCCATACTTATTCCGGACACGAAAACAAAGTTAAGCACAACATGGAAGCCATTGTAAAAAACCGTCACATGGAACACTTGATTCACGACATCAGAGTTCCCATGGCCGAATATATTGAGGAAAAAGACGGCAAGAGAACTGTGAAGGAAAGAAAAATGTTCCCTTCATACGTTCTTGTAAACATGATAAAGAACAACGAATCCTGGTACCTTGTGAGAAACACAAGGGGAGTTACGGGATTTGTAGGGCCGGGTTCGGAACCTGTGCCCCTAACTGAAGAAGAAGTGGCTAACCTTGGCGTGATGGACGACAAAGATGTGTTCAAGGGATATGAAGTGGGAGATGCCGTTAGGGTTATTAACGGACCTTTCAACGACATGGTAGGTACCATAGACAGTTTCAACTACGAGAGAAAGCAAGTTAAAGTTTTTATTTCCATGTTTGGAAGAGATACGCTTGTCGAACTGAATTCAAATCAGATTATTAAAGCTTAAGCTAAAAGTGGGAGGGTAATCCCCGAATTACCACAAGGAGGAATTTAAAATGGCAAAGAAAGTCATAGCAATTGTAAAATTACAAATACCTGCAGGTAAAGCAACACCTGCACCGCCGGTAGGTACCGCACTTGGACCTCACGGTGTAAACATTATGCAATTCACAAAAGAATTTAACGCAAAGACCCAAGATCAACAAGGACTTATAATTCCGGTTGTTCTTACAGTGTACCAAGACCGTACATTCACATTTATTACAAAGACACCGCCGGCACCGGTTTTAATTAAAAAAGCTATTAATTTAAAATCAGGCAGCGGCGAACCTAACAAGACCAAGGTTGGTAAAATAACCAAGGCTCAAGTTGAAGAAATTGCAAAGCTTAAAATGGCCGACTTAAATGCGGCATCACTTGAAGCGGCAATGAGTATGGTTGCAGGTACAGCAAGAAGTATGGGAGTAGAAGTTGTTGATTAAAGTGGGAGGAATTTCCGTTTGAACCACAAGGAGGAATAAAATGCCAAAAAGAGGAAAAAATTATCAAGACAGCGAAAAGCTTATAGACAAAAATAAACTTTATGACGTACCGGAAGCTTTAGCACTTGTAAAACAAGTTGCAAAGGCTAAATTTGATGAAACTGTAGAGCTTGCAGTAAGACTTGGGGTAGACCCGAGACATGCTGACCAACAAGTTAGA
>CABTXP010000005.1 GCA_902488815.1 uncultured Eubacteriales bacterium
ACGTGAGCATATTTTTCCGTTTCCGCACAGCGCAGTTGAAGAAGTCCCTTTTCAGATACTACTTCCCCTAAAGTTTCCTCCGGCACCTTCTCTTTAAATGCCACAGGTGTATCTATGGTCTTGTCGTAAGAGGTCATTGTTGTAATACTTATCACAGGTCTTATATCTCTTTCAAAACCTTTAAAGTCATCGTCCAAAAAGGCATGAATTATTTCTCTCGCCCTGTCCGGTCTGAAGTTAAAAAATATTAAAGAGTCTCCGTCTTTTATCGGCTCTCTTTCGATTAAAGATGGCTTTATAAACTCGTCTGTAATTTCATTTTTATAAGATGCTTCAACGGCTTCTACCGCTGTACTAAACTTCTCTCCTTCACACTTGGTGTAAAGGTCGTAGGCAAGTTTAATTCTCTCCCATCTCTTGTCTCTATCCATGGCATAATATCTGCCGATTACAGTTCCGATTCTGCCAATACCTTCCGCAGTTAAAAAGTCTGAGAGTTCTTTTAAGTCGTCCTTTGCCGCGTGAGGGCTGACATCTCTTCCGTCTGTAATGGCGTGGACGATGAGTTTTTTCACGCCGCGGTCTTTGGCAAGTTTGACCAAGGCCTTTAAGTGGTCCATGTGTGAATGAACACCGCCCTTTGACACAAGGCCCATAAGGTGAAGGGTTGAATTGTTTTTAACCGCCACATCACATGCGGAGCAAAGCTCTTCAATTTTATAAAAACTTTCATCCTTGATAGCGTTGTTAATGCGCAGAAGGTCCTGGTAAATTATTCTTCCCGCGCCGATGTTTAAATGTCCTACTTCCGAGTTGCCCATTTGACCGGCAGGCAGTCCCACATCTTCTCCCGATGTAAAAAGCTCGCCGTGAGGGTGATTTTTCACAAGCATGTCAATGGTGGGAGTGTGTGCCATGTAAACGGCGTTGTCCTCTTCATCTTTGCCGATGCCGAAGCCGTCTAAGATAATTAATGCGACAGTCTTCATTCCTCTTCACCGAAATTTATTAATGCCGTAAATTCGTCGGCTCTAAGTGAAGCTCCGCCTACAAGTGCGCCGTCAATGTCGGCCCTTGCCATAAGCTCTTTAATGTTACTTGGCTTAACGCTTCCCCCGTAAAGGATGCGAATGCCATCTTCCATGCCGGGGAATTTTTCGCCGATAATGCTTCTGATATACTTACACATTTCACAGGCTTCATCTGAAGTTGCGGTCTTGCCTGTGCCGATTGCCCAAATAGGTTCGTAGGCAATGGTGACTTCGCCGATCCAATTTTCATCCAAATCTCTTAGGCCTTCTTCAAGCTGTCTCTTAATCTTCTGAAAGTGAAGGCCTTCTTCTCTTTCTTCCAAGGTCTCTCCCACACAAAGTATGGGTTTGATTTCAAGCTCCAAAGCTTTCTTAACCTTTTGATTTATTACTTCATCTGTCTCATAAAAGTATTTTCTTCTCTCAGAGTGTCCCAAGATCACATGAGATACGCCTAAGGGTTTTAAAAATGCCCCTGACACTTCTCCCGTATAAGCTCCGTCTTCGTGGGAAGACATATTTTGTGCTCCGAGCATTATGCCTGTGTCTTGAAGAAGTTTTCCCGCAAGGCTTATTGACGTAAAGGGTGGACAAATTAAAATGTCCACGTCCTTACTATGCTTTCTTTCTAAAATACTTTCTATGAGTTTTTTGGACATTTCCACGTCCATATTCATCTTCCAGTTTCCCGCTATTAACTTTCTTCTCATTTATCCTCCAAAGTTGCAGGTGCAATTCCGGGAAGAACTTTCCCTTCCAGGTATTCAAGTGAAGCGCCGCCACCTGTTGAGATGTGAGTGAACTTGTCCTCATATCCCGACTTTTTAATTGCAGATGCGCTGTCTCCGCCTCCTACAATTTTTATTGCATCAATTTCTGCCAAAATGTGAGCCACTTCAAAAGTGCCCTTTGCAAATTTATCTATTTCAAATACTCCGCATGGTCCGTTCCAAACAACAGTCTTAACACCTGTAAGCTTTTCTTTAATTAAAGCTACAGTCTCAGGTCCTATGTCAAGGCCCATTTTGTCCGCCGGAATTTCTTTTACCGTCTCAGCCTTTGCATCCTCACTTACTTCATCTGCTACTACAAAGTCTATTGGCAAAATTATTTCTACGTTTTTTGCCTTCGCCTTTTGTAAAAGTTCCTTTGCAAAGTCTATCTTGTCATCTTCCACCAAGGACTTGCCTACGGAAACTCCTTCCGCCTTTAAAAAAGTAAATGCCATTGCGCCGACAATTATAATTTTGTCTACAATGTTAATTAAATTTTCAATTACATTGATCTTGTCTGAAACTTTTGCTCCTCCTAAAATTGCCACGTAGGGCTTTTCAGGATTTTTAAGGACAAGGTCCAAGTTCTTAACTTCTTTTTCAACCAAGAAGCCAAGTGCCATGGGAAGGTACTTGGACACGCCCACATTTGATGCGTGAGCTCTGTGTGATGTGCCGAAGGCGTCATTTACATATGCTTCTCCAAGCTTTGCCAGTTCCTTTGCAAAAGCTTCGTCGTTTTTTTCTTCCCCTTTTACAAATCTCGTGTTTTCTATTAAAGCCACTTCGCCCGGCTTAAGTTCTCTTGCCTTCGAGACAACTTCTTCCGACACTACGTTTTTGTCGGGAATAAACTTTACTTCCCTGCCTAAAACCTTTTGAAGTTCTTCGGCAACAGGTTTCATTGAAAGGTCTTCCTTGTACTCTCCCTTAGGTCTTCCCAAGTGAGACATAAGCACTACACTCGCTCCTTCTTTAAACAAGTATTCAATAGTGGGAAGAGAAGCGGTGATTCTCTTGTTGTCCTTCACGTGACCCTCTTTTAAAGGCACGTTGTAGTCCACTCTTACAAGGACTCTCTTGCCCTTATAGTCTACGTCTTTTATTGTTCTATACATTACATTTCTCCTGCAACTTTTTTAGTAAGATCTACAACTCTTTGAGTGTAACCCCATTCGTTGTCATACCATGAAACTAATTTAACTACATTGCCTTCCACCGTTGTAAGAAGTGAGTCGAAAATTGATGAGTGTGGGTTGCCGATAATGTCTGAAGACACTAATTCTTCTTCCGAATATTCCAAAATGCCCTTTAGCTTTCCTTCAGCGGCTTCTTTCATCTTTTGATTTACTTCTTCTACAGTTGTTTCTCTGTTTAAAATAAATGTAGCGTCTACAAGGGAAGCTGCAGGTACAGGCACTCTCATTGCCACGCCGTAAAACTTGCCTTTAAGTTCGGGTATTACAAGACCTACCGCCTTTGCAGCACCTGTTGTTGTAGGAATTATATTTTCAGCGCCTGCTCTTGCTCTTCTCATGTCACCTTTTCTGTGACGGTTGTCAAGAATGTTTTGGTCTCCTGTGTAAGCGTGAATTGTCGTCATAAAAGCACTTTCTACGCCGAATTCTTCAACTATAACTTTGGCTACGGGAGCAAGGCAGTTTGTAGTACAGGATGCGTTGGAAATAATTGTGTGGTTTTTTGCGTCCAACTTGTCGTCGTTTACTCCCATTACAACTGTAATGTCTTCTTTTTTGCCCGGGCTTGTAAGTACAACTTTTTTAGCCCCTGATTCAATGTGCCACATTGCCTTTTCTCTTTCCTTAAAAGCGCCTGTGGAGTCGACGATAATGTCAATGCCGAGTTCCTTCCAAGGAGCCTTTTTAGGATCTCTTTCAGCAGTTACTTTAATCTTTGTGCCGTCCACTTCAAGATAATCTTCCCCAAAGGATATTGGCAGTGGATATTCTCTGTAAATTGTGTCTCTCTTTAAAAGCTTTGCCATAACTTCAGGGTCAGTTGAAGCATTAATATCCACAATTTCAAATCCCATGTCTTCATTTTTTCTTCTCAAAAAATAACTTCTTACAAAATCTCTTCCGATTCTACCGAAACCCATTACGCCAACTTTTTTCATTTTGTCCTCCTAGCTAATACTTCTCTTGCCAGACCTTCATCCGTTACAAGAACCATGTTACTTCTTAACTTTGCTATACTCATAATTGCCTCGGCTTTGTCACAGCCCCCGGCAACAGCTACCACATCTTTAATCTCTAAAAACTCTTCCTTTGAGATGCCGAAACTTTCCTGAGAGTAAATTTCCTTCCCCTCAATGTCAAAGTAGTGACCGAAGGCCTCGCCCACGGCACCTAAGTTAATAATCTCATCTCGTTTTTCCTTTGAAAGACTTCTCTTTTCACTCATGACATCTGCACGACCTATGCCGAAGACCAAAATGTCAATGTGTCTTACCAGGTCGTAGACCTCACGCACCTCTTCATTCTTAAGAAGAAGCTTTAAAGTCTTTTCATCCACCACGTCGGGGACGGCAAGCAAATTGTATTTTGCCTTAAAGCCCTCCGCCATTAAAGCCGCCACGGTATTGGCCTGATACATGGGAATTTTGCCCAAAGAACCGCGAGCAGGTACAACCATAAGGTGAGAGAGTTTTAAATCTCTCGCTCTGTTTGCCACCTCTCTTAAAGTTCTGCCGCCTGTGACGCCGATAATCTCATCTTCCTTCGCAATACTTCCTATGTAGTCCACACAGGCATCACCTAAGTTCACATAGTACTCTTCGTTTTTAGAAACATCACCTCTTACTACATAGACGGCCTTAAGACCCAAGAAGTTTTTCAATTCCTCCTGCAAAAGTTTTAAAGAAGCCGCCTCCAAGTAAAAATCCCTAAGAGCCCTCTCAAGTAAAGTCCCACGTGCGGTAGGTTTAACTCCTGCAGGCTCAACTGATACAAGGTCCTCACGTTTTAAAAATTCAATCTCATCTCTCACAATTCTTTCGGAAAGGAGAAGCCTTGAGGCAATTTTTCTTCTGCCCACGGACTTCTCTTGGATGATGAATTCTAAAATTTCATACCTTGTAATAAAAATATCTTTCATCTCCGGAATAAAATTTAAAAGTTCTTCCATTTAACCTCCGGTACAAATTTGTTCCCTAATCGAAATATCGTTCCCAGATAAATATATCACAGTATGAAATTTCTTCAATATAAATAGAAAATTTTTCGCACAATTTCCGAAAAATATACGAGATTGCAAAAAATATTTATGATAAAATTTTTCCAAGGAGGAATGACATGGAAGATATGAACAGAGAAAAAAAATTCGTGCCGCGCATCGACACGAAGCTAAAAAAGAGAATAGTAAAAGTTCCCGAAGTAATATACAAGGCAAGCGGAATAATCTTCATGGACAAGAGAATAAAATCATTTCTCTTTACAAATGACTTGTCAATAATTTGCAACACAAATGCACAGGCAATAATGTGCGTCTATCCCTTTACACCGCAGCTTTCAATAATAAACGGCATATTGGACGTGGCAAGTGTGCCGGTATTCCCGGGAGTAGGCGGAGGTACCACCACCGGATTTAGAACCTTAAACATTGCCATGCAGGCGGAACTCTTGGGTGCATTCGGCGTAGTAGTCAATGCCCCTATGGACAACGACACGATTAAAAAATTAAATCAAATCTTGGACGTGCCCGTCATCGCCACGGTAATAAGTGAAAACGACGACATATTGGGCAAGGTAAGAGCAGGAGCAAAAGTCCTTAACGTGGCGGGAGGATTAAAGACGGCAAGCCTTGTAAGACATTGCAGAGAACTTTTAGGCCCTGAGTTCCCCATAATCGCCACAGGGGGCCACACAGACGAGCACATATTGGAGACGATAGAAGCGGGAGCCAACGCCATAAGCTATACGCCCCTGTCAAGCTCCGATATATTTAAAGACGTAATGGACACCTACAGAAAAGACAAGGAAAAATAAAAGACCTCCTCAGTCTGGCACAGATTTTGCATTATATATTTATATAATAAAATCAGGAGGGCAAAATGTATAAAATTTTAGTAATGAACTTGGGATCCACTTCAACTAAAGTGGCCTACTATGAAGACGAAAAAAGTGTATATAGCGAAAACATCGATCACCCGGCAGATGAAATTAAAAAATTCGCCACATTCTGGGATCAAGAAGAATATCGCTTAGACTTAATAAGAAAATTCTTAAAGGAACACAATATTAAGTTGGAAGACTTGGATGCAATTGTAAGCCGCGGAGGACACACTAAACCTTTAGTAAGCGGCGCGTACAAAGTAGTACCTGAAATGTTGGAACAACAAAAATCAGGCAAGTGGGGTCAACACCCGGCAGACCTTGGAAGTAAAATGGCTTACAGCTTGTCTCAAGGGGTTAAAGCGACGGCTTTAATTGTAGACCCGCCGATTACAGATGAATTTGAACCTGTGGCAAGAATTTCAGGACATCCTCTGTTCCAAAGAAGATCAAGCTTCCACGCACTTTCACACAAGGCGACAGCAAAGAGATATGCAAAAGAAAACAATAAAAAATACGAAGATTTAAATTTAATCGTCGTTCACTTAGGCGGAGGAATTTCAATTGCACCTCATAAAAAAGGAAAGATGGTTGACGGCGACAATGCCTTGGAAGGCGACGGAACATTTTCAACAAACAGGACAGGCGCACTGCCTGTAGGTGACTTGGTACGTCTTTGCTTCTCAGGAGAATATACCTATGAACAAGTGCACAAAATGATTAACGGCGAAGGCGGTCTTGTAGCTTACTTAGGTACTCAAAACGTAAAAGAAGTGGAAGAAAAATCACACACCGACGAAAAAGCCGCACTTATTTTAGATGCAATGATATACCAAACTTGCAAAGAAATAGGCGCAATGGCAACAGTGCTTGAAGGTAAGGTAGATCAAATTCTACTTACAGGAGGCATCGCTCATTCAGAAACAATTGTTGCAAAAATTAAAGAAAGAGTTGAGTGGATTGCACCTATTACAGTTTATCCCGGTGAAAACGAAATGAAGTCTTTGGCCTTGGGAGCTTTAGAAGGATTAAAAGGAGATGTTCCTTTCAAAGATTTTGTAAAGGAAACTGAAGGAGAATAAACTAATTAAGGACACGAAACGTCTCCTTTTTTATTTCAGAAAATTATTAATCTCAATAAAAAAACCGCCAAATTAATCGGCGGTTTTTGCATTATTAATTGGTTTTATACTAAAAAGTAAGTTGGTTTTATGTTTTTTATTATCTTTTAAGTTTTAAAATTTCTCTTGCTTCATCAGGTGTAGCAATTTCAAAGCCGTACATTCTGATAATCTTTGCCATTCTTTCAACTAATTGAGCGTTTGACTTAGCAAGTTCTCCACGTGAGTAGTAGATGTTGTCTTCCATACCTACACGAACGTTACCGCCCATTAGAAGTGACAATGCGCAAGTTTCAAGTTGAGTTGAAGCAATACCCATTGCACCGAACATATAGTCATTAGGAAGCTTGTCGATTAAGTGAACAAGGTTCTTGTATGACCATTCCATAGCGCCCTGAGAAAGTCTGTCCATTCCCATTACAAATGTCATTGAAACAGGATCGTCAATAACTCCTTCAGGGTAAACATATTTTACAACGTCTTCAATTGAAGTGGGGTTGAAAATTTCAAGTTCAGGTTTGATGTTAAGTTCTTGCATTCTTCTTGCGTGTTTAATTAAGAAGTCTCTTGTCCATTCGTAAATAAATACATCTCTTTCGCCCCACTTTGTACCGATTAGTGAGCAGTCAAGTGAGCACATTTCCGGAAGTACAATTCCGTCTGTGTAAAGAAGTTCCATGCCGTCTTCTGCAACTGAGCCGGGAACATTCTTAGGTGCTGTTGAGTTTTGACGAATGATGTTACATTTAGCAGCTATCTTTTCGTTAATTTCTGAATAAATGTGAGGGTCGTTTGTACTTACATCATTTTTGTCTCTTGCGTGAATGTGTACAATTGATGCACCTGCGTTGTAGCAGTCGTAAGCTGATTGAGCAATTTCATCCGGTTGTGTCGGAAGATTGGGGTTAGCTTCCTTTCCGTGGAAAGCTCCTGTTTGTGCTACTGTCAAAATAACTTTTCTTTTTTCTTTAGCCATAATTGCCTCCTAAAAAATTTATATATTGAATTATCTTCTGCAAATATAAAAAGCAAATCTTGTGCCAATTTATATTTTCCCGTCAAAATTTATTTTTAAATTAAATTCCAAGCTGTTTTTCGCAATGGAAAGTAATTGGAGATAAATATTTATTAATTTTTAGTATAACTTGGAATAAATTTTAACTTTTTGGTAAAATTATATTGCATAATTGCAATTTTGCTCTCATTTGTGCAATGTCATGTTGCAGTTGTGATAGTTGCAAATGTTTTCCTGAATAGTTGCATTATTGGGTTGCATTATTGCAATGTTAGATTAATCAAGATTGATTCTTTCTTCAATCTATGTCAAAGTTCGGCGTTAATATTTATTTTAAAAGTTGGCACATTAATTGCATTTTAAATAGGCAAATAGATCTCCACGATCTGTTAAAATTCTCAATAATAATAGGAGGTTATTATGTCTGAAAATGTAAAAAGCAAATTTAGTATGCCGACTAAAAAATTAGTTACAATTCTAATTTGCCTGGGAATTATTGTATTATTTTGGTTCTTACCTGCACCTGAACCTATGACTCAAACCGGAATGAAGGTCTTAGGAATTTTTATAGGTTCTGTACTTATGCTTTCTCTTGTAAATACCGTCTGGCCTGTTTTGTTGGCAGTGGTATTGCTTTCAAGAGTGGGAATGGATCCTTTAAACGCAATTATAGCAGGCTCTTTCGGTAACTGGGTAATCTACTTTATACTTATGAGTTTCCTTTTAACTCACGCTTTGGAACAATCAGGGTTTATAAGTAGAATAGTCGGAAAGTTTATGAGCATGAAGTTCGTAACAAAGACGCCATGGATCTTTACTTTCTCATTGTCTGCAATGGGTATGATCCTTGCGGCTTTTATTGACCAAGTACCGGCAACCGCTTTTATGCTTGCCTTTGCCAATACTGTCTACGAAGAAATGGGTTATGAAAAGGGAGACTCCTATCCTGTTATTGCCAATATAGCAACTGTATTCGGCGTAATTATAGGCGGGGCCGCTACACCTATCTCTCACCCCCTTGCCTTAATCGGTTTAGGTGTTTATGAAAGTATTACAGGTGAAGCTATTTCAATGTTACAATACTTAGTTTTAGGCGTACCTACTGCAATTTTAGTGTTTATTGTTATGTGTATTGTACTTCGTATATTTGCAAAGCCCGACTTTTCAAAATTTGAAAACTTAAACATTGACAACATTGTTAAAAATCAAAGTCCGATGGAAATTAAGGAAAAGACTATTGTAACAATTTTCTTCCTTACAGTAATTATGTGGATGCTGCCGGGCGTATGGGCTCTATTTGATCCTACATCTCCTGTGGTAGCTGTACTTAACACATACGGGATTACATTCTGGGCAATTTGTGCAGTAATTTTACTTTCCGTTATTCACATTGACGACGAACCGATTTTGGACATTGTCTATGCGGTAAATCACAACATTAACTGGGCAATATTAATATTCATAAGTATTGCTCTATGCTTGGGAAGCGCAGTTTCAAATCCTGCTACAGGTATTTCAGACTACGTAGTTCAAAATGTAACTCCCCTTGCTGAAAAATTTTCACCGATAATAGTAGTAATGCTATTTGTATTAGTTACTTGCTCACTTACAAATTTTGCATCAAACGTTACTTCCATAACAGTTATGACAGGTGTTGCTGTTACACTTGCTATAGCAGGCACTACTTACAACGCTCCCGCAATAGCACTTGCAGTAACATTTGCAGGTTCCTGCGCTTATACACTGCCTTCAGGATTTGCTCCCATAGCTATGCTGCACGGCAATGAATACTCAAACAGTTCACAAATATATAAGTTCGGAATAATAATGATTATTGTAACCACATTATTGGCAACATTCGTTGGATACAATATAGCATCACTTATTTAGGAGGTAATTATGGTACAAAATTTTAAAGAGCTTTTAAAAGAAGCTTGTGAAAGAGAATCAAAGGTTATCGCCGTAGCGGTACCTGAAGAATTGGAAGTCCTTGAAGTCATCGAAAAGGCTGAAGAAATAAATTTGGCTGAGTTTATCTTAATCGGTGACGAAGAAAAAATTAATAAAATTATAAAAGAACACAATCTAAAAATTAAAGGCAAAGTAATTGACGAAAAAGATCATGCCAAGGCTGCTGCAAAAGCTGTAGACTTGGTTGATGAAAAGAAAGCCGCAACAGTTATGAAGGGAATGCTTCACTCGGCAACATTTTTAAAAGCTGTTTTGAACAAGGAAAAGTCTCTTAATATAGGAAATAAAATCACTCAAATTTCAATTTTTGAAAAAGAAGAAGGAGGTTTTTTATTCTTAACAGACTGTGCAATTTCCGTTGAACCTGATCTTAATGACAAAAAAGGCATTTTGGAAAATGCCGTTGCCCTATTTCACAAAATGGGCGTTGAAGAACCTAAGGTTGCAGTACTCACTTCATTGGAAGTTGTAAATCCTAAAATGCAAGACACAATTGATGCGGCTGTACTAAGTAAGATGAACGACAGAGGTCAAATTAAAGGCTGTATAGTAGATGGACCTTTTGCCTTTGACAATGCCGTTTCAAAAGAAGCTGCGGAAGCAAAGGGACTAAAGAGTCCTGTGGCAGGTCAAGCGGATGTAATACTCGTTCCAAACCTGACAGTGGGCAACTCAATTTCAAAAGCTCTTACTTTTGTAGGCAAAAAACAATCCATCGCCGCTACAGTAGGTACTTCAGTTCCGATTATATTTACTTCAAGAACTGAAACTATGGAAGGTAAACTCTTGTCAATTGCACTTGCCGCTTATACATCATGATTATATCCTCCGGTATAGTCATGATACCGGAGGTATTATATGAACATCGAAAAAGAATACGAAATATTAAAACTTATGATTGAAACGTCCCAAGACGGTCTGACTTATACGGACGAGACAGGGATTATCAGATACAACAACAAGGCCTATACGGACATAACGGGCATTAAGGATGAGTATCTTAACGGCGAATCAATTTTTGAATTGGAAAAAAGAGGATTTCCCGTTTCCTCTATGGTTCATGAAGTCTTTAAGAAAAGAGAAACAGTATCTAAAGTTATTAACTACGGAGAATCCGACAAAGAAATCATTGTAACTATAGAACCTGCTTATGACGAACATGGCAACTTTAAAGGCATTGTGGGAAACGTTAGAAACTATACGAAACTTTCAGAACTGCGTAACGAAATCTCAACTATAAAGGCAAAGTACAATGCTGAAAAAATGAGATCTGAAGAAATTAACAAGGCTCTTGAAACACAAAAGATAAAAAACGAAGAGCTCATAAGACAAATTCATCAAATGCGTGAAGAAAACGGAGATTTGTTGCAGGGCATGGACATGTCAAGCTATTCAATTAATCTATTTGAAATCGCAAAGCGAGTTGCTGAAGTTGATTCTACAGTTTTAATCACCGGAGAGTCCGGAGTTGGAAAAGACGTATTCTGTCAATTGGTCCACAGATTACAAGGTGGAGATAAGCCATATATTAAAGTTTCCTGCGGAGCAATCCCCGAAACTCTAATGGAGTCGGAGCTTTTCGGATATGAGGCGGGAGCTTTTACAGGCGCCAGCAAAAAAGGTAAAAAAGGTGCTTTTGAACTTGCAAAGGACGGCGTCCTCTTCTTAGATGAAGTGGGGGAGCTGCCCTTGGACCTTCAAGTAAAGCTCTTGACAGTATTGCAAGATAGAAAATTTTACAGAATAGGCGGAACCGAAGAAGTGGAAGTCAGAGCGAAAGTAATTTCCGCTACAAATAAAAATCTAATGGAAAGTATTAAGCGGGGAGAATTTAGAGAGGACTTATACTACAGACTTAATGTAGTTCCCGTTCATATTCGACCCTTGCGCCAGAGAAAAGATGAAATTATTCCACTAGCTTCTTCCTATCTTCAAAAGCTAAACGAAAGACATAATACTAATATTGTCCTTTCAAGAGAAGTCCGGGAAATATTAAAAAATTACGATTGGCCCGGCAATATTAGAGAGTTAAACAACATTGTAGAACGTATGTATGTATTTTCCACCGGCGAGATTATTGAGGTGGAAGACGTGCCTGATGAAATAAAAAAATCTTCGGGAGAATATTTGAAGATTAAGGAAGGCACATATTTAAAAGATCAATTGGAAGACATTGAAGCGCAAATAATTTTAAATCAATTAAATTCGAACCAATCTCTCAAAGAAATATCGGAAAAATTGGGAATTGACGTTTCAACTCTTCACAGAAAAATAAACAAGTATCACTTGCCCAAGAGATACGGATCATAATTGGAGGAAAAAATGCAAAATTTATTTTTAATTTTGGCTGTTGTCCTAATTACAGGACTGGCATTAAAGGGAGTTCCCATATTTTTTGCAGCAGCTATTACATCACTTTTTATTTTAGTAACACAAGGTATGCCCGTTGTACCGGGTATGACTGAAACTTTCGCCCAAGCTTTCGGCGGATTTATTTCAAAAAACTTTTTTATATTTGTTTTAGGCGCAATTTTCGGCAAAATTCTTGAACTTTCAAGAGCCACGGACTCTATTGCAAACTTTGTAGTAGGAAAACTTGGCGAAAAAGCTGTAATACCTGCCATTATAATTGCTGGAGGTATTATGGGCTATGGTGGAATTTCCGTATTCGTAGGTCTGTTCTCACTATATCCTCTAATGTTTTCTCTTTTTGAAAGAGCAAATATAACTCGTACACTTGCACCAGCTATTTACTGTGCAGCTGCAGGTTCCTTTACGGTATGGATGCCCGGCGCACCTTCTATTCAACTTTTAATGCCCGTTACCGCATTCGGCACTTCAACATTTGCAGCAGCGGCTCCGGGACTAATCGTAGCATTTATTCAAATTATTTTAGAAATTTTACTTTGCCAATACTTTGTAAAGAAAACTCAAGCCAAAGGTTTGGGTTGGGAAGGCTGGGAAGAAGCAGGAGCTGCAGCTCACGGCAAAGAGGATTCAAACTATCCGCCGTTCTTGTTGGCACTTCTTCCAATGATTATACTCATCGTTTCATTAGGTGTTTTGAAAATTAATCCCCCTGTTGCTCTTACAATAGGTATTGTTGCAGGACTTATCTTGTACGCCAAGTACTTGCCATGGAAAGATAATTTTTGGAAACACTTACAAACCGCTTTTGCAGGAGGATCGGGAGCCCTTATGGCAACTTGCTCCGCAGTAGGTTTCGGTGCCGTTATTCAATCCACTCCGGCATTCCAAAACTTAATTAACATCGTTGTAGGTATGGAAGGAAATCCTGTAATTATTTCAGTGGCAATTACAGCTATACTTGCAGGTATTTGCGGTTCAGGTACAGGCGGAGAAGCTATGAGCTTGCCGATTATCCAAGAGTACTTTGTACCGATGGGGGCAAATGTAGAAGCACTTACAAGCGGAGTAGCTCTATCTACAATGATATTTACTCTGCCCAACAACTCGGTAGTTAACACTGCAATTACAGCGGCAAATACAACTCACAAGAAGGCATATCCATATATGTTTGCAACAATTGCGGCTATGTCATTTGTGTCAATGATATTGCTTTTAATTGCATTTAAAATATTCGGTTATATGTAGGAGGAAATCATGAAAAATTTAAAAGTAGCAGTTATAGGAACAGGTATGATAGGTACAAGTATGGCAGTTCTAGCCACAGGTCACGGCCTTAAAACTACTATGCTTGCAGTAAATGAAGAATTAAAACAAAAGAGTGAAGCTCAATTTGACGCTTTCTACCAACAACTTAAGGACAATGAGTTGTTAAACGACAAACAAATCGCTTATTGCAAAAACAACTTAAACTACACTTTTAACTACGAAGATTTAAAAGATGTAGATGTAGTATTTGAATGTGTAATTGAAGATATAAATGTAAAGCATGAAGTATACAAATCTCTTGAAGATAATTGTCCCAATATCAAGGCAATTGCATCGGTGTCTTCAGCACTTGTAACAGATGAACTTGCAAAGAGTGCAACTAAGTACAAGGACAGAATTTTAGTAGCACACCCCTTCTTCCCGCCGCACCTTGTACCCTATTTTGAAATGGCTACAGGCAAAGACACTTCGAAAGAAGCTGTTAAGTTTGTAAAAGAATTCTTGGAATTTTTAGACAGAAAACCTGTTGTGCTTAAAAAACCGGCTCCGGGCTTTATAGGAAACAGATTGCAATTTGCTCTTTGGAGAGAGGCACTTAATATTGTTGACGAAGGCATAGCGGAACCTGAAGACGTAGATACTTGCCTAATGTATTCCTTCTGTGCAAGATACACTTCAATCGGTATGTATGAACACTTTGACAACGGCGGTCTTAAACTTAATTACAATGTATGCCAAACAGTGTTCCCCACACTTTCAAATATTAAAGAAGCTCCCAAGTCAATTACTGAAAGAATTGAAAGAGGAGATCTGGGAAGACCTACAGGCAAGGGATTCTATGACTGGACTAAGAAAGACACTGAAGAATTTGACAAGAGGGTTGCAAAACCATTCCTCAGATACTTTAACTGGGAAGTACCTGAAGAATAATTAAAGGATAGAGAAGAGGACATTCCCCGCCGAAGGCGAGGGTGTGTCCCCGATGATTTAATGTCCCAATAAATGAAAAATAATTAAAGATGATAGAGTTAAGGGGACACACGCACGTTACGCTAACGCTAACTTGCGAATGTCCCCAATAAATAAAAGCACTCGAGTGAGTGCTTTTTTGTTTGCTCTAAATGTTATCTTCTGTTTACAATCTTTCCTTCTTTAATTATTACTTCCATGTTGTCCACGCTTATGTTGCGGATGTTTTCCATGGGGTTTTTTGAAAGGACTAAAAGGTCGGCGGATTTTCCCACTTCAAGGGTGCCTGTTATATCTCCCACCTTTAACATTTCCGCGCCTGTCTTTGTTGCGGCTACTATTGTGTCCATTATTGAGAAGCCCGCTTTTTCTACAAAGGAGATCATTTCTCCTATGGCTGTTGTGCCGTAGGGTGTCAGGCTTGAGCAGAAGGAGTCCGATCCGATTGTAAGGCCTATGCCTTCTGCAGCGGCCCTGCGAAGGTTTGCGTAAACTCTGTTTAATTCTTTTTCAGCCACTGTGACACCTTCAAACTTGTCGTGTACTTCCGGTATGTACGGTGGTTCGTAGGTCTTAAACCATTCGTTTAAAAACTGAATTGTGGGGCAGAAATATATTCCCTTTTCCGCCATTATGTCCAAACATTCGTCGTTCAGTCTTTGGCCGTGAATGATTAAATGTACTCCCGCCTTGGCTGAGTTTAGTGCTCCTTCATATCCTTCGGCGTGGCTCCACACAGGGATCCCCACCATGTTACACTCATCAACTACGGCTTGTATTTCTTCAAGGGTATAGTGTGGGTCAAGCTTTTGATCCCAGCGCCAAATGCCGCCCCCTGTGGACCAAATTTTAATTGCGTCCGGGTTGTCTCTTAACCTTCTTCTTACTGCCTTTCTAAGATCCCAGGGACCGTCTACTCTCTCTGCCCAAGGGTGTGACCAATCGTTGTATGCCGATGGCAGTTCGTGGGAGTCGCCGTGACCGCAGGTTCTGCAAAAGCCGAGACCTGTACCTACTATACGAGGTCCTTCCATCACTCCCGCTTCCACCATGTTTCTAATGTGAAGTCCCGAGTATGAAATTTCTCCCACAGTTGTAAGCCCCGATTCAAGGCACTCTCTTGCCTGTTGTACCGCTACAACTGTCTTTTGAACGGGATGTTCAAGTACCCAGTCCGTGTCGCTGTCTGTCAAGTTGCCTGAAAAGTGAAGGTGTGTGTCGATAATCCCCGGCATTATTGTCTTGCCTCTTACGTCCATTACTTTGTAGTCGCCGCCGAAGTCCTTGGGCACACCTGCATATGTAATAATTTTCCCTTCAATTAAAATTAAACTGTCTTCCAAAACATCTCCGCCCCGTCCGTCTATTAAACGCGCGCCTGAAAGTGCTAATTTGTTCATAGGTCCTCCTTGCGATTATTATTGCAATGTAATTATAACCTATAGTGAGAAGATTTATTACTACAAAATCATCGTTATTTGTGATAGGGGTGATTGTTTATAATTCTAAAGGCGCGATACACTTGCTCAACCAAGATAAGCCTCATAAGTCCGTGGGGAAAAGTAAATTTTGAAAAAGAAAGTCTGTAGTCCGATTTGTTTTTCACGCCCTCTGAAAGGCCAAGGGATCCCCCGATAATAAAGTCAATGGAGCTTATGCCTTCCACGGAAAGGTCCTCAATTTTCTTGGCAAAGTCCTCCGAGGTCAAAGACTTGCCGCCAATGTCAAGGGCAATTACATAGGCACCCTTGGAAATTTTTGAAAGTATTCTCTCTCCTTCAACTTCCTTTATCTTTTCCATCTCAAGTTCGGAAGAGTTTTCGGGACAAGCCTCGTCCTTCACTTCTACAATTTCCAAGTTGGCATAGGTCTTAATTCTCTTTTGAAATTCCCCAATGCCCTCTTTTAAAAATTTTTCTTTTAATTTTCCCACGCAAATTATTTTAATATTCATAAAGGTGATTATAACATATTCAAAATTTTCAATTGATACATTATTTTTATTTAATTTTTACAAAAATGTGATAAAGTACAGTTGAGGTGGAATATGGCTTGCATTTATACACATAACAGATTTGCATTGGAGGTTCTTCCCAAATTAAGTGAAGAGGCTCAAGACATAGCAAGGTCTCACATGGACTTGTACCGTTTCGGCAACCAGGGACCTGATTTGTATTTTTTCAACTTCCACATGGCGGTTAAAAAAAATGCGCCGGGCACTTTCATTCACGACAGGCCGGGCAAAAATTTTATTATAAAAAACGTCCCCGTCATTAAAAGGGCGGGCTTAAACTCCGAAACCGGAGCATATATGATTGGGAGCATTCTCCATTTTATTTTAGATTCACACATTCATCCTACGGTGAATAAGCTTGTAACTCCAACTTACTCACACCTTGATATTGAGACGGAACTTGACAGGTTTTACATGATTTTAGACGGCAACGACCCCTTCGTCTTTCGTCAAGAAGATATAATTCCCGACTCCGCTCTTGCAAAGTTTATATATCCGCTTTACAAGGGCTATCCCGATGTGAATTTAAAAGAAACTGAAAAAGCCATGAGAGATTTTAAAAAGGTGAGAAAATTCTTTCATCCTTCTTCACAGTCCAAGGAAAATTTTCTCTTAACTGTTATGAAAATCCCGGGCCTTTCACAATTTTCGGGACAAATTTTAAGACAGGAGCCTTTAAGACCCGCCGCATATTCAAATAAAGTGTTGGTGGAATTGGTAGATGAAACTATGGAAAAAGCACCGGAGCTTTTAAAAGCTGCCTTGGACTTTATAAAGGGCGAGGTCGATACTTTGCCTGAAGAGTTTAACTGTAATTACAACGGAGTAAAATAATGAAAGATAAACTTACCCCAATTGAAAAAAAATGGATTATGTACGACGTAGGTAACAGCGCCTTTATACTTCTTGCCACAACTGTAATCCCCATCGTCTTTAACAACTTGGCAAAGGCGCATCTGTCCGACTCGGACTACCTGGCATACTGGGGATATGCCGTAAGTCTTTCCACAATTATAATTGCAATTCTATCCCCAATATTGGGAAGTATTGCAGACGGCAAGGGCAAGAAAAAATTAATGTATGCAATTTTTGTCCTTGTAGGTGTAGTGGGATGTATTCTTCTCCCATTTACAAAGTACTGGCTTCTATTCCTTGCTCTCTATGTAGTTTCCAAGGTGGGCTTTAACGGCTCCCTTGTCTTCTACGACTCAATGCTTACAGACATAACTACAGACGAGCGCATGGACAAGGTGTCCTCCCACGGCTATGCCTGGGGTTATATCGGCTCATGTATACCCTTTATAATCTCCATTGCAATGATAAGCCTTGGCCCGAAGATAGGAGTCTCCGCTCAAGGGACGATTGTCTTCGCCTTTGTACTTACGGCACTGTGGTGGCTTATCTTTTCAATACCTTTATACAAGTCCTACGAACAAAAATATTTTGTGCCCAAGGCAAGTGACAAGGTATTTAGAAAATTAAAAGAGACATTTAAGGAAATTAAATCGGACAAGACCGTGTATCTCTTCTTAATCGCCTTCTTCTTTTACATAGACGGCGTATACACCATAATAAATATGGCGACGGCATACGGCACATCCCTCGGTCTAAGCTCAACGGGACTTATGCTGGCACTACTTGTAACTCAAATAGTAGCCTTCCCCTGTGCCCTCTACTTTGCAAAAATTTCTAAAAACAAAAAGACGAGCTCACTTATCAAAGTCTGTATCGCCGCATATACCGCAATTGCACTTTATGCCGTGCAACTTGACAAGCTCTATGAGTTTTGGATCCTTGCAGTAGGTGTGGGAATGTTCCAAGGAGCGATACAAGCATTGTCACGAAGCTACTATGCAAAGATAATTCCCAAGGAAAAATCCGCGGAATATTTTGCCCTAATGGACATCTTCGGCAAAGGCGCCTCTATAGTAGGGACGATGATCGTAAGTATTGTGTCTCAAATAACCGACAGCCAAAACAAAGCCATTGTGGCAATACCTGTCTTGTTTATCATAGGACTTATTGTCTTTAACATGGCGGCAAAAGAAAATCGAGAAATATAAAGTAGAGATTAGAATAAGATTATTAATATTGAAAATCCAATTTAATCTTTTGTGTCGGGAGGTTTTTATGACATATCTATATCCTGTAATAATTTATAAAAAAGAAAATGATAAGTATCACTGTGTTTATATCCCTGACATTGACTCCGCAACACAAGGAGAAGATTTAACCGAGTGTCTTGAAATGGCAAAAGATTTAATACGTATAGAAATTATTGATAAGGGAGATAGTGTTGTAAAACCATTTACAGTAAAAAATAAAAATTTTTATGGGTTTACTGACGAGGATATAGAGGAAAGAATTTTAGTTAATGTAGATTTAGATTATTAAATGACAAAAACTAATAGAGTATGGGTTATTATTAAATTAAATTTAAAATAATTATAAGCGATTATCTAAATTAGATAATTGCTTTTTTATTGTAACTTCTTCTTTTATAAAAAGTATATAAATTAATACATTATTGGGTATGAGTTAAATAGGAAGTAATCGACGGGCTTATTTTTATTCTAATAAACGTGTGACATTTTTTCTCATTTATACAAATTAGGACAGACAAAAGATTTTAGCCCTTCGAAAAATATTTAAGTTTTTATACAATTTTATTACTACTATACACAGGAGGTTAGTTATGAGTGTTAAATCAAGTATTGCAAAGTTCGGTTTAAATACTGCCTTTGATCATCTTTACAAAGATCCGGAAAAAAGTTTGCGTACCCTGATAGATTGGGCTGATAAGTTTTCAGGTGATGAATTTCAATCGGAACGCAAGACAATAAGATCTGCCATTGAAAATCCTGATGACCCTTACTATTCTTTTGTGCGCCACGCTATTAACGATGTTGATCCTGAAGTTTTAAAGACTGCTGTTGTAAACTTCTTTATCAATTCAAACTTGGTGAGCAGACCAATTCAAAATAAAATCAGAGAAGAATACAACTGTAACGTGCCCTGGGTCATCCTCATGGACCCCACATCCGCATGCAACTTACAATGCACCGGCTGTTGGGCCGCAGACTATGGCAACAAACTTAATTTGACCTTTGAAGAGATGGATGACATAGTAAGACAGGGTAAGGAAATCGGAGCCTTTTGCTACATATTCTCAGGCGGCGAACCCCTTGTGAGAAAAAAAGACATTATTCGTCTCTGTGAAAAACATCCCGACTGTATGTTTACCGCTTTTACAAACGGAACTTTAATAGACGAAGAGTTTGCCGACGAAATGTTAAGGGTTAAAAACTTTGCCCCGGCAATTTCTCTTGAAGGTTTTGACGAAGCAACAGATCAACGTAGAGGCGAGGGAGTTTACCAAAAAGTTATAAATGCCATGGAAATACTTCACAGGAAAAAATTAATATACGGCATCTCCTGTTGCTACACAAGCGCCAACTACAAAGCCATCACTTCCAAGGAATACTTGGATATGATAAAGGACAACGGTGCTTACTTCGTCTGGTTCTTCCACTACATGCCCGTAGGTATGGATGCAAGTCCGGAACTTTTACCTACTCCCGAACAAAGAGAGTACGTCTATAGACACATTAGAGATTACCGCAACAACAATCCTCTATTTGCAATCGACTTCCAAAACGACGGAGAATATGTAAAAGGTTGTGTGGCGGGAGGCAAAAGATACCTGCACATTAACGCCAACGGGGACATGGAACCCTGTGCCTTTGTGCACTACTCGGACTCCAACATTCGCGAAAAAAGTATAATGGACGCACTTCGTTCTCCTCTTTTTAAGGCATATCACGACAACATGCCCTTTAACGATAACCACTTCAGGCCTTGCCCAATGCTTGAGAACCCGGAAAAGCTTCGCAAGATGGTTGAGGAAAGTAAAGCCAAGTCCACAGACATGATGTCGCCGGAGCCGGTGGAACACCTTTGCGACAAGTGTGAAGCCTACGCCGAAAAATGGACGCCTAAGGCCGATGAAATTTGGGAAGAAAGAAAACTCATTAAAGGTTATAAATAAATTAAGCACCCTCGGGGTGCTTTTTTGTTGTCCGAATATCGGATATTTATTTTAATTTATTAAATATAATGTCACAGGATTTATTAATGTCCTCGTTACATACTTTGTAAAAAATTTTGTCCTTCTTTATAGAGTAGTTGGCGTCGTAGTACTTTACTATTAAGTCTTCGATTACAAAGTCGAAATTTTCTTCATCTAAAAGCTTCAAATAGTTTTCGTATCTTTCGGCGCTTATATATCTCTTTAAATTTTCAAATGCCGAGATGAGCTCTTCTTTTTTATGAGGGCCGTAGTCCTTTAAGTAGTCGGATTTAATTCTCTCTACCCTTCTCTCAAACCTGTCTTCAATTAAAAAAACTTTCTCCGACTTTGCCATGGCTTTAATAAGAGTTGCAGGAAGATTTATACTTCCAACACGTGAGGACTCTCCTTCTACAAAGACGGGGCCCGGTTTAAAACTTTTAAAGCTTTCCATAAGCTCCGACTCAAAAGTCTTTTGAGAAGGTTGGGCGCCCATGCCCACTCCTCCGAAGAGGGAGCCTCTGTGCCTTGCAAGGCCTTCTAAGTCTAAGACATTCTCTCCTCTCTCCTTTAATTCTTTTAAAATTTCCGTCTTGCCGCAGCCGGTGTAGCCTTTAAGGACTACATAGTCATAATCTCCCAAGGATTCCAAAAATTTAAGGACATATCTTCTGTAAGCTTTATATCCGTGATTTAACTTGTAGACATTGTGTCCCAAGGTCTTTAGGAGATTAAAAAGTGCCGTACTTCGATAGCCTCCCCTGGAACAAAATAGAACGACTTCGTGCTCTTCTTCCATTTGAGAAATACTTTTGTAATATTCTGTAAGCTTCGGTGCAAAAAACTCCACACCTTTTTCCTTCGCTCCCTTTACATCTCCCGACACATAGAGAGTGCCCACAATTTTTCTCTCCTCATTTGAAAGTACGGGCATAGATATTGCGCTCGGGATTGTCCCCTTTTCAAACTCCCCTTCACTTCGCAAGTCAACAAAGATAGGGTTTTTAAATTTTAAAATTTCTTCATAGTCTGTGCCTTTAAACATGGCTTTATTATAGTAGTTTTAAAAAATTTTTTAAAGTGCTATAGTGAATGTAGAGGTGAAACAATGAAGCTTGAAGTCTGCGGAGGTTGTAACGCAAAAATTTCAGCCTCCTCTTTAAAAGCAACTTTAGACATATTGGAAGTATTTAAGAGAAAGGAAGTCTTGGAAGGCTTTGCCAAAAACGACGATGCCGCCATTATAAAACTGACAGACGATATTGCCGTGGCACTTACCTGTGACTTCTTCCCTCCAATGGTGGAAGACCCCTTTGCCTTCGGAGAAATTGCGGCGGCAAATGCCCTCTCCGACATTTATGCCATGGGTGGCGAGCCTGTGACGGCACTTAACTTGGTCTGCTTTCCCGAAGAGGAAGACAGAAGTATTTTGGAAGAAATATTAAAGGGCGGCGCGGCAAAACTTAAAGAGGCGCAGTGTTCCTTGGCAGGCGGTCACTCTATTCACGACCCCAGGATAAAGTACGGCCTTTGTGTCATGGGAGTTTTAAATCCCGAAAAAATTTACAGCAACAGCTCCTCAAAAGTTGGAGACAAGTTAATACTTACAAAGCCCTTAGGCGTGTCCCTTCTCTCCTCGGCAAGGACTGTAGGCGAGTGTGAGGACAAATACTTTGAAGGCGCGGTAGAGTCCATGAGGACTTTAAACAAGTACGCCTGTGAAATACTTAAAAAGCATAAAATAAATGCCATGACCGACGTGACGGGCTTCGGCCTTATCGGCCACCTAAGTGAAATGGTCACGGACACGGCGGTAATTTATTCAAAGAATTTAAAAATACTACCCGGTGCCAAGGAAGCGGCGGAAGAATTTCTCTTTACCGCGGGAGGCCAGCGCAACAGAAAGTCCTACGGCGACTTGGTGGAGTTTGAAATAGTGGACTTCGCCTTGGAAGAAGTCCTCTTCGATCCTCAGACGTCAGGCGGACTTTTGGCTGCAGTTGAAGACGGAGAAAAAGTTTTGGAAGAGTTAAAAATTGCAGGAATTCCCGCAGCAATTGTGGGAGAAATAATTCCCGCTCAAGATAAAAAAATAATAGTGAGGTAGAAAAATGAAAGAAATCGATGCACTTGGACTGCTTTGCCCGAGACCTGTAATACTTGCGAAAAAGTTAATTAAAGAAGAAGACCCGAAGGAATTTACCGTCCTTGTAGACAATGAAATCGCCACGGAAAATCTCTCCAAGATGGCGGACCAATTGGGCTACGACACAAAGGTGGAAAAGGAAGACAAGGTCTACAGAGTAAGTTTTAAAAAAGTTGAAGGCAAGAAAGTTGAACAACACTACAGCAAGGACGAATTTATTGTAGTCTTTTCATCAGACGAACTTGGCGTGGGCGATGAAGAATTTTCCAAAAAACTTTTGGAAGGATTTATCTACTCCCTTTCTGAAAAAGACGAAGTCCCCACCTATGTAGTCCTTTACAATCACGGCGTAAGGCTTTCCACAATAAACGAAAACACGGTAGCGGACCTTAAAAAGTTGGAGTCAAAGGGCACCACGGTACTATCCTGCGGCCTATGCCTCGGTAACTACAACTTAAAGGAAGAGCTTAAAGTGGGACAAGTGACAAATATGGACAACATTGTGGACCTTCAAATACACTACAGGACAGTGAAGCCCTGTTGAGTTACAAACTTTTGACCTTTAAGTCGGCAAACTACGCCATGGAAGCGGAAAAAAAGACCAAGGACTTAAAGACCCGCCTCATCACTCTCCCCTCTTGGGTCACATCGGACTGCGGCTTCGGTCTTAAAGTGGGAGAAAATTTAGACGACGTTGTGAAAATTTTAGGCAGAGAAAATATAGAAGGAATTTACGATCTTAAATGATTTACTTGGACAACGCATCAACAACTTTAATAAAGCCTGAGTCCGTAGGCATTGCAGTGATGGAGGGCATAAACTCTAAAAGCTACGGCAATCCCAACAGAGGCTCCTATGAAATGTCGTTAAACTCTTTAAGGGCACTTTATGATCTTAGAGAAGAGTTGGGAGAGCTTTTCGGCGTGGAGGCTTTAAACGTGTCCCTCTGTGCAAATGTGACAACGGCACTTAACTTGGTCTTAAATTCACTTTTACATAGTGGCGATCACGTTATAACATCCGTGGCGGAACACAACTCCGTCCTTCGTCCTTTAAATCACTTAAAGCAAAGAGGAGTTGAAGTGTCCTACCTGCCTTTGGCAAAAGATAAAATTGACCTCTGCTTTTTAAATAAACTCCTTCAAAAAAATACAAAGGCGGTGTGTCTTACAGCCATGTCAAATGTGTCGGGAGAGATCACCGACTTAAAAACTGCAGCTGACTTTTGCAAAAAACACGGACTTATTTTAATCATAGACGGAGCACAGGCAGTCGGCACCATGGACTTAAACTTAAAAGACTTTGACCGCACTGTCCTCTGCTTCACGGGACACAAGTCCCTTTACGGACCCCAGGGCACAGGAGGCATTGCCGTAAAAGGCGATATAAAATTTGAAGAAGTCTTCTCAGGCGGCGGTGGAAATTCAAATGAAGAGCACCAAAATCCTTTTATGCCCGACATATTTGAATACGGCACAATAAACGTCCATTCCAACTTGGGACTTATGGCCGGAGTAAAGTATGTAAAGTCAATAGGCATAGATAAAATTTCAAAGGACCTGTTTGAACTTTCATCCTACCTTTACAAATCTTTAAAAGCCACAGAAGGCGTAAAGCTTTACGGCGGCCACGACTTTCCTCACGGCCCCATTGTGTCTTTTAACTACAAAGACTATTCTTCAGAAGAAGTGGCGGACATCCTTTGGCACAAGGGCGAGATCGCCACGAGAGCGAAACTTCACTGCACCCCTCTCTATCACAAAGCCATGGCAACGGAGGTAAGAGGTATGGTGCGAGTGTCCCTCTCCACTTTCAACACCTTTGAAGATGTGGACAAACTCATAGAGACAATAAGTAGGTTCTGACAAAAATATTTATAACAAAAATATTTATAAAAGAAAAAAGACTGATTGCTCAGTCTTTTTGTTTTATCCTATTTAATTTTTTCTATTATTCTGTACTTGCATTTGAAGCCGTCGGATTCTCCTGTAAATGAGGATTCCCTTTCAGACAATTCCGACATTGCATCTACTATTTCTTGGAACTCCGGAAGCTCTTTAGTCTTGTTGTCTAATTCATCAATTCCTTTTTGTTTAAATTCCTTGAGTTTGTCGCTGAAAGTGTCCATGGCATCAAACATTTCGTTGCTGCCATTTTTAAGTTTTGAAGTTCCATCGTCCAAATCACCTATGCCGTTGTTAAGCTTTAATATTCCCGCTCTCAAAGGTGTAATTCCTTCTGTTTTCATCTTCGGTATGTCTCTTATCATTTCAGATTTATCTCTAAACTCGTGAAGTCCGCTTGAAAGTTCATTTGCTCCTTCATTTAGTTTTGAGGAGTTTGAGTCCAATTCCGAAAGTGCGGAGACAAGTTTGTCTACGCCCGCTTCACTCTCTTCCGTTCCGGCTCTCAACTTACTTGAGCCTTCTTTTAATTGGCCTGCAGCGTCGTCTAACTTTGTAAGAGCTCCCGAAAGTTCTTTGAGCTCCGACAAGTCCATTTGGCCGGATATTTGTTCCGTCCCTTGACTAAGTGCTGTATCTAATTGTTTTATGCCTTCTTCAAGCCTTACAGCTCCGTCTTTTAACTCGGACAATCCTCCCGGTAATTGTTGAATCCCTACATTAATTTCATTTGAAGAATTTGCAAGCTGAGCCATGCCCATTTGCAATTGTTGAATGTTTTCCAAGCCTGCAAGGCTGTCTTTCAAACCGTTTAAAGCTGACAAAGTGCTTCCCATATTTCCTGCGGAGGATCCAATGGAATTTGCGGAGGCTCCAATACTTGCGGCGGAATTTGAAAGGATTTCTATGGCTTGACCTGCCGCCATTTGTACATTCGAGTCTTCACTGTTTAAAAGAGGTGTCAATACCGCTATTGCGGATTTAATGTTTTCAAGTTGATTGCCTATCGTTCCGGCTTGGGCGCCTATGTTTGTTAAGTCTTGAGTTACATCCAAATTCGGTATGTCTGACAGGCCTTGTATATTAATTTTTTGAACTTCGCTATTTGCTTCCTGAAGCTTTTCGTTAAAGGCATTATTGCCTTGTGCAATTTTATCAGCACTGCCTATTGCCGTATCTATTCCTCTGTTTAATTCATTTGCTCCATTGCCTAAAAGGGCAAATCCCCTTTGCAGTTGAGAAAGTTCTCTTGTCAGTTGAGATTTTAATTCATCAATTTTACCTAACTTTTCAGAGCCTTGTCTAAGTTTCATAGTGGCGTTTTTTAATTGGCCTATACCTTCATCCAATTGGTCGGAACCCTCAGCAAGCTTTCTTGCTCCGTCTTTCATCTTGCCCGTGTTATCATTGATCTCGCCCACAGCACCGGTGTACTTTTCTATACCTTCTTTTAAGTCTGTTCCGCCGTCGTCCATTTGTGCCACATACTTTGGAATCGGCTTAACTTTTTCAATTACCTCGTCAAATTTTTCCTCTAACCGGCCTGACTTATTATACAGTTCTTCAGAGCCGTCGTGTAGTTTTGCAACTCCCGAGCCCATCTCTTTAATACCATTATTAATTTCTTTTTGTCCTGCCGAAAGTTTTTCAGACGCCTCTACAAGTTTTTGAGAATTGTCTTCCAAGGCTTTTACTCCGTCTCTAAGTTTTCCGATTTCTCCTAAATCAAAATTATTTTGGAAAAGTTCGTTTGAAATTACAACGTAAACTTCTGCCGGTTCATAGTCTGTAATTTCCATTTCAAGGGATGCTTCACTTTTAAAGTTTTCCATTTGCGCATCCTTTAATACTCCTTCAAAATTTTCTCTAAGTCCCGGTGTAAGTACGGTAGTTACCACTTCTTTTCTGCCGTCTTTTACTACCTTGGAATCTTCCGCCTTAATGCTTTTTACATTGTCGTCTTTAAAAGACATTACACTTACTGCCGTAAAGGGAGAATAAATTTTAGTATCTTTGCCATTTATTTTCTTGGTTGTAAATTGATTGTTCAATGCGGAGATGTGAATTTCCAAATGGCCCGACTTTCCCTCTAAATCTTTGGCGCCGGTCTTAACTCCGTCAAGATAATACTCTACCTTTACATCGACGGGCAGCGTTTTGTCGCTCTTGCCTTGGTAAAAAATATCTTTTTTATCTTCGTCCCACTTTACATATCCCTTGGTACTTTGGATTTTTTCATCTGTACTCAAGTTTTTTATGTCCTTAAGGTCCGTCTTTTCCTCAGCCTTAATGTTTTCATCCGAGTTTAGCCACACAGAAACTGTCGTGTCCTTAATTTCATCGTCCTCTTTAATTACATAGACAGTTTCCGACTTGTTAATTACATTTGTAGCTGCAAAAGCGGTGTTTGTAAAAATCATCGCCCCTACAATCATTGAGGTTGTAACTTTCTTTATTTTATTGTTCATTTATTTCTCCTTTCACTTTCAATCCCTTAGTCGTCATCTTGATAAATGGAAATGTCGCTGAAATAAGCGCCGGCAACAAAAGTATAATCACGAACATACTTATAATCGCCCCTCTTGCGAGGAAAATGCAAATTGTAGATACAATCTCCATTTTGGAAAAAATTCCCACCCCGACAGTGGCCGCCATAAATGAAAGAGCCGAGGTAACTATTGACTTAGAAGTCTCTTTGACAGCCGTTTTCAAGGATTCATTTACATTTTGTGAAGTCTCATATTCCTTTAAAAATCTGTTAGTCAAAAGTATTGAATAATCTATTGTAGACCCCAACTGTATTACTCCTATAATAATTGTGGTCACAAAAGGTATTGACTGATTTAAATAATAGGGAATTCCCATATTGACTTGAATTGCAAGTTCAATTGATAAAATCAAAATCACAGGAATAGCCACAGATTTAAATACAAAGGCTATTATGAAAAATACTATGATGACAGAAATAATGTTTACTATTTTAAAATCTCTGTCAGAGATCTGCATTAAGTCGTCTGTCAAAACAGCTTCCCCTGTCAAGTAACCCTCATCATCATATTTGTCAATAATGTTCTTAACAGTCTCAACCTGTTCATGCACCTCTTTTGATGCCGTCTGATATTTTGAGTTCGCCATAATCATTTGGTATCCGTCTTTGGAAAAATTGTCCTGAACCTTTCCCGGCAGAATTTCATTAGGCACTGTAACACCTGTGACAGAATTAACACTTAAAACAGAGTTGATTCCCGGCACACTTTTAATCTCATCAATCATTTCGTTAAGTGAAGTGTTGGACAAATCATCTTTGACCAATACAAAGTGAGTGCTCGCCATATTGTAGTCTTCTTTAAGTTTATTAAGAGCAACTACGGAATCCAAATCTTGTGGCAGAGACCTGTCCAAGTTGTAATACACCTTTGTGTTTAAAGAGCCGTATATAGAAGGAATAAATAAAAGTATAAATAATCCTATCAAAACTTTTCTATACTTAATATCAAACTTCGAAAGCTTTTCAAAAGACGGAAGAAGTACCTTGTGATTAAATCTGTTCACAGCCTTTTCCGTAAGTAAAAGCATTGCCGGCAATACAATTAAGGTACTCAACAGCCCTATTACAACACCCTTGCTCATTACAAGTCCTATATCTTTTCCCAATCCAAGTCTCATAGACACCAAAGCTATAAATCCTGCAAAGGTGGTGAAGGATGAAGCGAAAAGCGCCGATACCGCCTCATAAATAGCAACTTCCATGGCATCATTTATACTTGCTGTAAATTTCTTTTCTTCCACATATCTGTGGTACAAGAAAATGGAATAGTCCATAGTAACGGCAAGCTGTAAAACAGCCGCTATCGCTTTTGTAATATAGGAAATCTCTCCCAAAAAAACATTTGTGCCGAAGTTGTACATTACCGCATATCCAATGGTAAGCATAAACACAAAAGGTATTATAGTCGATTCGTTTGTAAGGGAAAGAACAATGAGGCCCAATACAACTGCAAGGGCTACATAAATTCCCGTTTCCTTGTCGATAATATCCTTAGTATCTTTGACCAATGAGGATATACCGCTCAAGTACATAGGCTTTGATTCCAAATTTCTAATCTCGTCAACTGCAGACATAGTAGTAAAAGAAGAAGCGGAATCTCTAAACTTTACAATCATTAAAGTCGAGCCTTCCGAGTAAAATATATCCTTTATTTCATCCGGCAAAAAGTCGTCCGGCACCATATCTCCAATTACAGAAGATTTGGAAATAACATCTTCCACGCCTTCAATGGCAAGTATCTTGTCACGAATGACTTCCGCATCATGGTCCGACCCCTCAAGTATTAACATACCTGTGGCCGCATTGTTAAATTCTTTGTCTAAGATTTCCTGTCCCTTAGTAGACTTTAAATCTCCGGGCAAATAAGTTAACATATCATAATTAACTCCGGTCATTTTGTAACCTACAAAAGACGGAATCAATAAAAAAGTCATCACCAAAAGAACTAACTTCGGGTGATGAGAGATAAATCTTGCAAATTTTTTCATACTCACTATCCTAAAATCTTTTCAACAATTCTGAAAAGCACAGGCTTCATCTCCTCAATAGTAAGGACCGAGTCCTTTTCAAAAGAAGCCTTACATGTCATGAGAAGTATTTGTATAGTCAAAAATAAAATATACAGTTGCTCTTCCTCCGAAAGTTTATCCGGAAACATTGAGGCATATCTTTTCAGAACAAATTTTAACGTTGTATCAGCCTCGTTAAATCTGACGTCATTTTCAACTTTGGCATACAGAGCCCAATTTGTGTTTTTGGAAATCAGCTCCAACTTTAGGGGATTTTTCATCAAGTCATCAATAATATAATTCATGAAAGCAATATATTTGTCCTTGTTATCTTCAATCCCGTCCACTTTAGCTTCAGCTTTTATAATAAGGTCTGTAAAGATATCCAAAACAATTTTTTCTTCCAGGTCTTTTTTGTCTTTAAAATACAGATAAAAAGTTCCAAGGCCGAATCCGGCTCTCTTCATTATGTCTCTAATAGATGTCTTTGATATTCCCTTCTCTCTAAATAAATCTAAAGAAACTTCCGCTATCCTAACTTCCTTTCCTATTTTTTTATCTTTTATTGACAATGTAATAACCCCCTTGGCTGAACATTGTTCATATCTGACAGAAAATATATTACTACATTTATGAACATTGTTCAACTTATTTTTTAAATTTTGTCCTTAAATATTTTTAACATAAAAAAAGCTATGGTATGTACCATAGCTATCTTATTATGCAATCAGCCTTCTGTCGAGTCTCTCTTAATAAATAGTGAAAGAACTAAGAATCCCAGGGCGAAAATTAACATTATGAAAATATTTTTGGATATCGAGCCTAAATTCGGATCCGAAACAAGAATGTTGTTGTTCTTTATAAAGTAGTAGGAGGGCAAAATTTTTGCAATTTTAAGCGTTCCCTCACTGAGAACTTCCTGAGGGACAAATGCTCCCGCCAAAAAGGACGAGCCTAATGCCACTACATTTAATATGCCTTGAAGGGCGTTCTCGTTCTTTACAAATTTTGAAATAAGTATTGCCACTGTCACGGCTACTATTGTAAAGACCAAGGAGTTGACCATTAAAAGCCTGAATACCTCCGGGGATTTTATCTTGTATATTATTACAAAAATTACCATGTACATGGCCCAAATACATAGGCCCGATACAATATGTCCAAGCCACAGCTGTAAATTTTGTGAGACATGTGATGTAGGAGAAACTTTGTTCCTTGAGTTCAGCGGCTCCTTTTTGTAGGTAGTCATAATAGTTGCCACAATTAATATCACCTGTACAAGTATTAAGTAGTTTAGAAAATTAAAGTATATATTGGTGCCTATGTCTATTCCGTCTTTACTTGTTCCGTAAATTGATGTGTCAATCCCCTTGGACAAATCCTCACTTGCAAATTTTGAAGCCTCTTTTGTGGAAAATCCTCCTTTTTCATAGGCGGCGACCTGATTTAAATACTGATTTATCTTTTCTCTGCCTGCCATTGCGTACATGTCCATCGGTGCACTCTTGTAATTCACTTTGCGGTCGGTGTCAAAGTCCTTGGGAATTTCCACGGCGGCTGAAATGATTCCGTAAAATAAATTGTCCTCCACCATATCCTCGTCCATGGCAACAATCTCCGTATTTTTATCCAAGAAGTCATAGAAGCCCTTTGACAAAGCAGTCTGTGCATTGTCCTTTACATACATTGAAACATTTATAGCGGAATATGTTTCTTCTATGTTCATATTTATGGCAAACAAGGTGATAATTAAAAATATTAAAGTATAGCTAATGAGTACAGGTCCATGGGCCTTCACAATTTTAAAATAATTTTTAAAGACTCTCATATTGCTTACCTCTCATAAAAAACATACTGCCTATTATTAAAACAATGGTTACAACTCCAAGCCACAGCATATTATTTGCAAACCGGCTCATGGAATCGTAATAATAAAGGGAATAGATGCCGTCTGTAATTAAAGCAACGGGATTTATTTTATTGATAAAGGGCGCTTTACTTGCAATAATAACCTTCATCTGTATAAACATCATCCCTGCCAAAAAACTGAAGAGCATAGTTATCGCAATTCCCAAACCGCTCTTCGCCTCCAAGGAGCGTTTGTTGGAAACACCTAAGAAAGCTCCCAAGCTAACCCCTGTGAGAGAAGCTAAGGCGGTAAGAGCCATAACAGGACCTATCTTTCCTCCGAAGTCCACTTTAAATACAAACTTTAATACTAAAATAAAGAAGATTGTAATCAAAAAGTTTATAATCCAAGCGGCAAACAGCGCCGAAAGAAGTGACTTCCTTTTGTTAAGGGGCATAATGGAATTTCTCATGGCAAGTGTGGAGAGATTTGCCTCATATTGGTAAATCACATAGAGCCCCCACTGATATCCGTAAATGGTCTGCATACCCAATAAGGTGTAAAAGTAAGTGTTCAAATAATCCATATTGGGGTTTGAGGTTTCCACTACATGTTTGTCATTTATAATTAAGGAATTTACGTCCGCCATGTGATTAGTGCTCATAACCCGAACTATCATGGCCTTTTTTTCCCCATAGGATTTAATTATTTCTTCCACCAAAGTTTCCTTTATGCCGGATTTTTTGGTAAAGATTTTGTCCTCCTTTTCAATGTAGGCCACAATTTCCTCTTCGTCCAAGACACTTTCGTCCGAGGCTTCTTTGACTTTGAAGAATTCTTCCTTTTCCAAATTGTCCATAAAATTTTTAAAATAGTCGTCTTTTAAAAGCTCTTTATTTACTCCCACGGGAATTTGTTCAAACTTGCCGGTGTTGTAGACATTGCCCAAGGCAAGCTTAAAGAAAAATCCCAGTATAATTGGAAATATCAAGCACCAAAATATCATGGCTCTCTGTTTTAAAAGCACTTTAAAAGTATTTTTAAAAGAATGATAAAACATACTAATCCCTCAAATCTTTTCCCGTCAAATTCAAGAACACGTCGTTTAAAGTCGGTTCCTCGGAAGTTAAAGAGTTGTAGATCACATCTTCCTCCATGAGAAGCTTGATGAGATTTATGAGATTGTCCTTGCCGTGAGAAAAAGTGATTTTGCAAGTGTTGTCTCTGTAACTTACCTCGACAATATGCTCCATGCCCTTAATTTTTTCTATTGTGCTTTCACCTAAAGACGGTGCGATAAAACTTACCTTTTCGTTAATCTCAATCATGTCTTTCAGCTCTTTGGCAGTGCCCTTGGCGATTAACTCTCCTCTGTCCATAATCACTATGTAGTCGCACAAAAATTCCACCTCGTCCATGTAGTGAGAGGTGTAGATAATAGTTGAGCCTTCCGAATTCAACTTTTTAATGCCTTCAAGGATGTTGTTGCGAGACTGTGGATCTACCGCCACGGTAGGTTCGTCAAAAATAATAATCTCCGGTCTGTGGGCAATGCCGCAGGCAATGTTAAGTCTTCTAAGAAGACCGCCTGAAAGTTTTTTAGGCTTAAACTTTTTAAAGTCCTTTAGACCTACAAGGTCAATGGCCCTTTCCACCAACTCTCTTCTCTCATTTTTGTCACTTATGTAAAGGCCGCAAAAGTAGTCAATATTGTCGTAGACATTAAGCTCGTCATAGACACCCACATCTTGAAAAACTACGCCGATTTTTCTCTTAATGTCGTAGGACTCGGGAGTCATTTCTTTGCCGAAAATTTTTACCGAACCTGCGTCTTTTTTAAGTAGAGACAAAATGCAGTTGATGGTAGTAGACTTTCCCGATCCGTTGGGACCTAAAAGTCCGAAAATAATTCCTTTTTTTATATCCAAATCCAAATTATTTACAGCAGTGAGTTCTTTATATTTCTTGGTGAGACCTCTTACTTCAATAACATTTTCCATATATCCCTCCTAAGGCAATTATAGGATAAAAAAACCCTGTAAAACCTACTTGATCAAGATTTTACAGGACTTTAGCTATAACGTTACAAATTACACAAAAAGCCTTGTGAGATATACCATCACCTCATCAGGTATAAGGCCCGAAAAAATTCTGTTTACCGTAGCCACAACCCCGGGAGTTGACATGGCAAACTTTCTCTTAGTATCTCTCATGGATTTTTCCACAACGTGTTTAGACTTTAAGGGAAGGAAAAATTTCTTATCCCCCATATTGGCCTTCCCCACAAACTCCGTGTCATCAATAAAGTAGGGACAGACAGTAGTGACGTTAATGCCCTTTTTCAAAAGCTCGCTCCTAAGTCCTCTCGTGTAGTTGTAAATAAATCCCTTGGATGCGGAGTAGGCGTTCATGTATCCGATGGGACTGAAGGCGGCAACAGATGCAATTTGAATAATGTTTCCGCCATCTCTCATTAAATTTGCCGCAATGTGAATGATTGAAATCTGAGCCTCGCAATTTATCTTTAAGGTGCCGATTTCTTTTTCCGCCCCAAGCTCAAGGCTCTCACCTTTAAAGCCAAGCCCGGCGGAATTGATGAGATACTTAATGTCAAAATCTTCCTCTTCCACCTTTTTCTTCAAAAACTTTTGAAACTCATTAAGCTCCCCTTCATACCTCATGTCCATAGGATAGACTGTAGTTGGGATACTGAGAGAATTTTTTAACTCCTCAAGCCTTTCCCTTCTCCTTGCAATGACAATTAATTCATCTACTCCATATTCTCTATGTTCATCTAAAAATTTACCGAAGTCTCTCCCAAGACCTGAGGACGCCCCGGTTATAATCGCCAAATTTCTGCGGCCTTCTTTGACCTTTGATTTATTAAGAGAAACTCTTTCCCCAAAATAAATCACCACGGAAATTAAAAATCCGATTAAAACAACTGATCCCAATGCCGTCGCAATTTTATTCCAAATCATATAACTCACCTTTCTAATATTTTCTCCTGTAAAATTAATAATATAGTATACCACCCGAATATTAAATCTTATTATGTCGAAAGTCATAAAGTTTTGCCCTTATTGATTGCTGTTCTTGTTTTGCCCAACTTATGGTACTATAAACATGGAGGTATAAATTTGGAATTAGCAATTATTTTAGGATGTATCCTTCCCGGACTTGCAACGGGCATAGGAGCCATCCCTATATTTTTTACAAAAAAAGTGTCCCAAAACCTTTTGGACGTGCTACTTGGCGGAGCGGCAGGAGTCATGCTTGCTGCAACATGCTTCTCTCTCATCATGCCCTCTATTGAATATGGCGGCGGAGATGTAAAAGCAGTCCTCATTACGTCCTTGGGAATATTTTTGGGAGCGGTAATGCTTGACTTAATTGACAAGTACGCGCCCCACGAACACTTGCTTGACAGGAGAGTAGAAGGAAAAAATACGGACAGCCTTAAAAAAATTTGGCTCTTTATTATAGCAATTACAATTCACAACTTCCCGGAAGGTCTGGCAACAGGTGTGGGCTTCGGCACGGAAAACTTGCAGGACGGCATAGCAATAGCACTGGGCATCGCACTTCAAAACATGCCTGAGGGTCTTGCAGTTGCTCTTTCCTTGGTGAGAGAAGATTATTCACCTAAGAAAGCCTTTGCCATTGCAACCTTGACAGGACTTGTGGAACCCATAGGAGCATTTATAGGCTACGGACTTACGTCCCTATTTCAAAGCCTTATCGGATTTATATTGGCCCTTGCGGCGGGAGCAATGCTCTTTGTCATAAGTGACGAAATAATTCCCGAGACCCACTCAAACGGCTACGAAAGAGAAGCCACCTACGGCATCATCATAGGCTTTATAATAATGATGATAATGGACGTAACCTTGGGATAAAAAAAACAGCTTATCAAATGATAAGCTGTTTTTATATTTACTCATATGTCTCGCCATATTTGTCGCGGATTTGGTGAAGTATATTTGAAAATTCTTCCGATTTGGATATCATAAGTCCGTGAGTCGTATCTTTCATAATGTACATATCTTTCTCAGGCGCCGTAATGCTGTTAAAATATTCTTGAGCCAATTTGTAATTCACCTGATAGTCCATGTCCCCGTTTATATTAACATAGGGCACCTTGTACTCATATCGCCCTTTCAAGGAAAAGGACTTAAACTCATCTGAATTTAAAAATTTGTCGTAAGCACTTCTGTCTCTGTTAAAACACTTCGCCCAATCCTTGATGGAATAGTTGGGATTAAATAAAACCGTTGTCAAAGGAAAGTAGTCCGTGCCGTCTTTCATCATACTATATCCGTACTTTTTTAAAATCCTGTTACGAGCTTTAATTGAATCATAATCAATCTCCCCGGGATTTATCTTGTCAATTAGCTTTAAAGTTTCCTCATCGCCCTTTGCCCACTTGTAAGCCTCTGCTTTTAAAGCTTCATCATTTTCCACGGAGTCCACAAACTGACCTGCGCCGACAAAAAGATTGTAGCAATCCGGGTACTCCAAGACCAAATTCGCTCCATACATGGACCCCCAGGAGTGACCCAGGATACTTATCTTGTCAACATTTAAATAATTTCTGATAAAGTCGGTAATCTCTTTGCCGTCTTCCATAAAAATTTCTCTTGTAAGTTTAACGTCCTTTTGACCTGCCACATAGCTCTTGCCGCAATTTCTTTGATCCCATGTCACGACGGTGTAAATGTCCGCCCACTTCCTTGTAAAAGCATAGTCAATTTCGCTTGTGGAAGAGCCCGGTCCGCCGTGTAAGTAGAGAAGGACAGGATTGTTCAAATCTTCTCCGTAAATATTAATCCATTCTTTCGTGCCGTTAATATCCACATACATGGACTCGTTGATGCCGCCCTCGGGAACTTTTTTGTTCCACGAGGTGCTGACGAAGTGCAAGATGAGAATGACAAGAATAAAAATTCCTATGAATTTTAAAAATATTTTTAATCCTTTAATAAATTTGCTCATACAATCTCCCAAAATTTATACATTTCAAAATTTATCATTATAAGGCATTGAGATATCGCCAAAAGAAGAGAGATAAATAATTCACGCTTTTCTTTTTTCTCGGAGACATTGTTATAATTTTTTATTCCTCTGAATACAAAAATTGCCATGATTATCAATAAAATGAGGAAAATTCCGCTTTGTGCCATGTATGATTCTACGCTTCCAATTTCCCCGGTCCTGTAGCCTCCGGAAAGGCGCACAAAAATTACTAAGAGATTAATAAATGCAAGACCCATAAATCCGCAAACAGTATTCAAATACTTGTCTATTGTCGTACAAGCTTTTTTCTTTATTATCGTATCAATAATTAATCCTCCGATGAGAAGTTTTAATATCCCGTAAACACCTGCAATTACAAAAACAGCCATACACATGATATTGATTAAAGCTTTCGGCCAGGATGCGATAAAGTCTGAAAATTGGGTCTCTATAATTCCGTCTTCTTCATACCACCAATTATCCAAATCTTCTTCACCGAAAGATGTCACTCCCAAAGCTCCTACAAAAGACAAGGGTCCCTTTTTTATTCCTCTTGTATTGAGAATCAATCCCTTCGGCACTTCTCTTTCTATTTCATTGAGCTTTGAGTCTTTAAATTTTCCGAACACTGTTTCATACATGTCGTAATTAAAAACACTCTCATGAGCTTGATTTGTCATTACTACCATGCCTACTCCGCTCACAGGGTCAAACTGTAACATTGATGAACAACCGAAAGTGTTGCCGCCGTGGCCGACGGTTTCCACTCCGTATTCACTTGCAAAAAAACCGTGATAATTCTTTGCCACATTAGTAGAACCGTAAAAACTTGTCGGCGTATAAATTTCATTAAGTGTAGATTGTCTTTTAAACAGCGGTGAGGGTTTGTCGCCACTAAGAGTAACGGCTTGTGCAAATTTTTTCAAGTCGCCTATCGTCCCCGCCGCGCTCCCTGCAGGATAGACATATATGTAATATAGATCCGGCCCGTCGATAATTTCGCCACTTATATCGTAGCATCTCAGTTGCAGCCTTTTTGCCAAGACATAATCATTGTCTCTGTACGTCGGACTTATAGAGGTGTGATTCATGTTTAAAGGCTCAAAAATATTCTTGTGTACATAGTCCACATAGTCAGTGCCGGAGACTTTTTCCACAATAAGAGCCGCAAGAGCCGCCGACCAGTTTGAATAAGCTGTGTGCTCTCCCGGTTGATAGACTTGTTTAGGTTGTCTCAAGCGAAGAGTTTCTTCAAGGCTCACAATTTGAGACGGATCGGCAGTTTGAATAAAATATGTATCTTGAAATCCTGCTTGGTGGTTCATAAGGTCTGTCATGGTTATGGGAATGTCAAAGCTTAAATTTTTAAGAAAACCTTCCGGCAAATAATTTTTAATGTCACGATTTAAATCAAGTTTTCCCTCTTCGTAAAGTTGCATGACACTTACCCAAACTAAAAGTTTGGAGATGGAGCCCCACTCATAAACCGTATCCTCGTCGGATCTGATTTTTCTCTCCTTGTCCATGTAGCCGAAGGAATTTTTATAAAGAGTTCCCCCTCTGTCATAGACAATGACGTTCATCCCGCAAACAGTCTCTTGATGTTCAGCTACATAATTTTCTATTTCTTTAGGCAAATCACTGTACTTAATACCTGAGGGCAAAATTTTTTCAGCGCCGTAAATGGGAAAAATTTGTGCAAGAATAAAATTAATAACAGTCAATAAAACAAGTGAAGTTATAAATAATTTTTTAATATTTTTCATAATTACCTCCGAAAGGACAATGCTTGCCGTAATTTTATTCCGTCAATTTGTATTTGTCCTTGGACCTGAGCATGTAGGGGCAATACATTAAAGCTACAACTATTGTTGTAATTATATAGATATGCTGAGAACCGACCCTTTCAACTCCAAACTTGGAAAAAGCGTCCACCAATCCGTGCACCAAAATACAAGGCAAGAGGCTTTTGCTTTTGTAAAAGATTATTGTAAACATAAATCCCCACCCAACTGCAAAAAATATTTGGCCGATTGTTTCAACATCGGTTTGCCCGGATAAAAGGTTTACAATGTGACCGATGCCGAAGGTAACTGCAACAATGACTATAGCCTTTGTCCCGCCGTACTTCTTCAAAAGTCCTTTAAATAAAAATCCTCGGAAGATTACTTCTTCTATATAACCCACCAAGAGCATGGACAGTACCGCCCATAATTGGTTGATACCTGAGTAGGAGAGTTTAAATCCGCCCCATAAATTGCCCGTCGCAAGAATCCACACGGGTATAAAGTATAAAAATCTTTTACTGTTCTTCGGCCAAGATTTAAGACCGTATTTTTCCTTCAAACCGTGACGATTAATAAAAACAGTAAGTCCTGCGGAAATGAGAAGAAGCTCTATAAACAAATAAATGCTGCCGTCGCCGAAGGCCCCTCTTATAGGCACGGAAGCTACACAATATATTACAATCCAAAGAACCGCAAATAAAATTTCATCTTTTTTATATATGGAATACATTAATCTCTCCTCTAATAAATCTATCTCATTTTATTAAACACTTGCTCAATAGTATTAAAATAAAACTTCTGTAAAAGAAGGGTAAAATTTCAAAGCTCGAAAAAATATTGTAAGGGCAATCCAAAAACTTGCCTTAATGATAAGCATTGCATAAAAAAATCCGACGGACTGTTTCATCCGCCGGAATTTAAAATTATTTGCTACTTAATAACTGTCTTCCAAAGTTCTTCAACCGTGTTAGGTCTTATTCTCACATATGTGTGAGTGTTTGCCGCTTCAATTATTTCGTAGTATGCCCAATAGCTGATGTTTTGTAAATCTTTAAATATTTTTACTTCAACATTCCTAATGCCTTCTCCTCTTACACTTCTTTCAAAGAGTCTGTTAAGCATTGCCGCTGTTTCAGCTCTTGTGATTTCAGCATCCGGTCTGAAAGTGTTGTCGGGATAGCCTAAGATTCTTTCGTTGCCGTAGCTTTGATCTATGGCAGCTTTGTATTTGTAGCCTTCAACATCTGTGAAAGGTGCCTTTGCATCGTTTTTCTTGTCTATGTGTGAGATAAGTTGTGCAAGCTCGCCTCTTGTTATGTTTTCATCAGGTCTGAAGGCTTCTCCTGCTTTTTCTTCCAAGATGCCTTGTCTGTAAGCAGCTTCTACATATGGTGCATACCATGCGTCTTTTGCCACGTCTTTATAAATGCCTGCGCCTTCAATCATCGGGTAGGCTTTTAATCTTACAACCATGGTCACGGCTTCCGCTCTCGTGATTTTGCCTTCAGGTCTTACGGTGTTGTCCGGATAGCCATTGATGTAGGCAATGTGAGTTTCTTCTATTTGTGCAGGTTCTTGTTTCGGTTTACCGAAGAAAATTATTTGTCCTTCGTCTTTAGGTTGAGGCTTGGGCTCGGGTTGAGGTTCAGGTTTTTTTGATTCCCATTGAGCGACAAAAGTATAGTTGCCGTCAATTGTAAATTTGTCACCGGGTTTAAGCATAACTTCTTTTGCACTTGCAGGATCTGAAGTTACTTTTGTACCTTTCCATCCTGTGAATTTATAACCTTCTCTCACAGGTGCTGCAGCAATGGTAATCTCATCATTATCCTTGTGATTTTCAGTCTTTTCAGCTTTACCGTCTTCAAATTTTCCGCCGTTGGCATCATAAGCTATTAGAAAGTCGCCCATGTAATTTATGTCGTAGTTGTTTAAAAGACTCTTGCTCATGCCCTTCATGTGAGGAATATCAGATGTGTCGATAAATTTTAGTTTATCAAATTTATCATAATTTGTAGGAGGATTAAAGAGTCCGCCATCCGCTTTATTGCCTTTGAAAAGCGTCGTGTTATCAATGTTGAGATTTTGATATGGTTTTTTCTCTTCAATCGGTTTCGTCGCATTTACATCAATAGGATTCTTGTATTGATTCGGAGTAGTGTAGATTGCCCCGCCTTCTTTCGCAGCTTTATTGGATTCGAAAATATTTCCGTTTTGAATCGTAACTTTAAGATCGGTCAATGCTTTATAATCTTCATCGCGATAAATCCCATCAGCATAGAGTGCGCCGCCAAGTGTAGCTTCGTTTTCCTTCAATGTGCTACCCTCAATCGTTACTTCTTGATCAGATGCAAAAATTGCGCCGCCATTCTCTGCAACATTACCTTTGAATAAAGCTTTCTTTATGTCAGTTTTATAGCCTTCGTCTCTCAGGTCTTCAATGTATACAGCTCCGCCTCTCTCGGCTTTGTTTCCATCGAAACTTCCTCCAACAATCGTTAGAGATCCTGAAGTTGCAATAGCACCTCCATCTGTTTCTGATTGATTGCCGGTGAATTGTCCGTTGGTAATCTCTATCTCTTTAAAGCATCGAATAGCTCCACCAAATTGACCTGTGTTATTGGTGAAATTAACTTTTTCCAGTTTTGCGCCGTTATTGCTATAAAACGCTCCACCTAAACCGGAAGCTTTATTGCCTGTAAATGTTGACCCTTGTACTGTAATAAATGAATTGGATTTAACGGCTCCTCCTTCACCGGCTGTTGCTTCGTTGTTTTCAAATTTACAGTTGCTAATTGTCACTGTTGCATGAAAATACGGGACAGAAATGGCAGCTCCTGATTTTGCTTTATTATTCAAAAAACTCATGCCGTCAATGTTGACGATAGTTGCTCCTTCATCATTGGTATTGCCCACAACATTAATACTTCCTCTAACATCATCGGAAACGCAGTTTTGAATCACATTGTCACCGCTAATCGTTAGACTTGCTCCTTGCATAACTGCAATCGCAGAGGCCAAAGAATAATCTGTCAATTTGCAGTTTTGAATAACTACGTTGCCTGAAAGTTTAAGTTTTGCATTCTTATCAACCATTATGCCCGGGTATTGAGGCGTTCCGTCCAAATTTTTGCTACCGTCAATTGTGATGTTTTGGATTATAACTTCTTGCGTTCCTTTAATGTCAAACAAACCGGAAGCGTATTCTCCACCCGATCTGTAGACCTTAAAGTTTTTGCCGTCTAACTCACAACGATAGTTGATTAAGAATGGAAAGGCATAAAAAACGGATCCGCCATAATTCGGAACAGGTTCGATATTCAAATCTTTTTTTAACGCAACTGCCCAAATCGCATCTTCTACCCCTGAAACCTTAGTCGGGTTGCAATTCTCAATCACACCTCGATAAGCAGAATAATGTTTAAATTCAAGTTCTGTAAAAATAGCACCGGCCTCTGTGGATTGTCCGGCAATTTTTGCTCCCGGAATTTCAAAAGCTGTAACATCTTTTCTTTTGAAGTTTAATGCAAACTCTGCACTCGCTTTGTTATAATCTTCCTCTGATATTTCCTCAAATACTCTGTTTGCACTTGTATCAGCACTTGTGTTGGTGGTGGCAATTCCATAATATTTGCCATCATTTCCTTTGGCAATAATGGACAGCTCTTCACTGTTGCTCGGAGCTCCTTGTTTCACAGGAGCATTCTGCCTATCCTCACCAAGTTCCAACTCATTTTGGATTTCTTCTTGCTGAAGCTCAGGTTGCTCAGCATATACCAACGACCCACTTACCACCGATAGCAGCATCAGCAATGCTAATCCTAAAGCTATAATTGTTTTTCTTTTCATAACACACTCCTTATATAAATTATTTATACAATATTCCTATTTATGAATATACACCTAAACTACGGCATTGACAAGGTTTTCATTGACAGTATGTCTACAATTCTTCTTTTATCTTTTCATAGATAGAATATTAAATCCATTTTAAGATGTGTATTCATATAAAGTACATCCAATGACAAATCCTAAATAAAAAAAGAGAGTATTACCTCTCTTTTTATAAACAGATCCAAATGTAAACCGACTTGTAAACTTTATTTTATACTTCAAGGTCCGCCCTCAAGTCTTCAATGCTGTCATAGGATTTTATGTTTTGATCCGCGGCTGCTCTTCTTCCTTCTTTTATTGCTTTTATTTATCTGCCCCCGCTCTTAATCCCTTCATTTATCTTAGCTAATTTCTTTTTCCAAACAAAATATTGACTGATCCAAACAAGTACAAAGATTGCTACAAATATTCCTACATAGCCTATGATGCCTGTAACTGTGTGGGGCATCCAATATGCAAAGTAGGATATTGGAAACATTATTATACTTGCAACTGCAAAATATATTCCGCTTTGCTTTGCCAAACTCCAGGAGTCAATTTCCCAAATCACAGATGCCGCAGCAAAGCCCGTGCCCATTATGCCGCAAAGTGCAGTTTGAAGTAACACGGCATTTAATTCATTGCCCATTGTGTCAATAAGTATCGGGTTGACCGGATAAAATTTACCGTCCCCTATACAAATTGAAATAATTACAGTTATGATATATCCGATTGCTATTCCGATGGGGAAACCTAAAAGTCCCCTTTGTATTAATTTTTTCTTCATCATTACCACCTCATATTCCCAACAGTTTTTTGATCTTTGAAACTGTTCGCCTTGAAACATATGTCACCGTACCGTTTGAAAGGGTTATGCAAATTGTGCCTGCAAAACTTAAATCAAAACTCTTTACTTTTTTAAGATTTATAATGTCTGAATTTGATATTCGCACAAAGGACAGCTTCTCAAGTCTTTCTTCCGCCTCGTAAAGTCTGAGCCTTAAAAGATAATTGCCCTTATTCGTTTCAGCAAATACTTTTCCCGATTGAGCATAGACTCTGTATATGCTCGAGGGCTCAAGTACTTGGACACTGTCATCTTTAAAACCTGCAATTAATTGAGGCTGTTCCACTGAAAGTTTTTTTACAATGTCATTGACTTCATCAGTCATTTTGTCCGTCATGATTATAATTTTCGGTTCTCTGTAATTTTCATCTATCTTGATTTCAATTTGCATCGCGCTTCCTCCTTTCTACGGTTTAAGTATAGGAAAATATAAAAGTGATTTCTACAATTTTGCCATATGTGGTCGTAATAGAGGCATAGGTGGTTAATCCGGGCATATAACAATCCGTTTAAGTTGTGAATCTCTACTTAGGCTTGTTGTTAATGTAGTTGCTGATGTCTACAAATTCGTCCAAACTTCTGAATACTTGAAACACAGCCGAGCGTATGGCAAACTCTTCGTGGGTCTCGGGGAGTTTCATCATATAAAAGTGGTCTTTCAGATATTGTATCTGCTCTTTGACCTTCTTGATGTTTTGCCCTTCCGTCAAGTTTTCCGACGCTTTTATCAAAACTTCCGATATATATTTGCCCCCTGAGTATTCCGGGGGAATTATTTTAATGTCCTTGTACATATCTTTTAAAAGATCCAGCTCCCTCTGCCTAAGCCTTATGTCGTAAAGAAGGTCGTTGCTGTTTTCGATAAAATTTTCGCTGTCTGCCGTCGCCAAAATTATTGCCTTTTTAATTTTTTCTTCCAATGTCCCGATCTTGTCCTCGTGTTCCTTCACGTCTAAATTTTTTACAAGTGACTCGCCGAACAAATTTAAGACGAATTTCATGTCTTCGTCTATTTTTTCTATTAAAATATTAAGCTCGTCCTGTTTCTTCGGCGCGTAAATATTGGTTACCATTGCAAAGGCCGTGCCGATAAACACAAGTGCCATTTCATTTAAAATAATTGCCGAATTTATTTCTCCAAAGGAAAGAAGGTGTGTGACAAAGATCGGAAGAGCACACGTCTGA
>CABTXP010000006.1 GCA_902488815.1 uncultured Eubacteriales bacterium
TAGCTCAGTCGGTAGAGCAGAGGACTGAAAATCCTCGTGTCGCTGGTTCGATTCCGGCTCTGGGCACCACAGACTTCCATTAGGAAGTCTTTTTTTAGCGGAGGTGCTGGAATGGCAGACAGGCATGTTTGAGGGGCATGTGCGTGAAAACGCGTGAGGGTTCAAGTCCCTTTCTCCGCACCAAGGTTTTCACAGATTTACACACTTTTACAAAATCTGCATTTTTAAAACAAAAAGAGCGTAGTTCGTTAAAAAATTACGCTCTTTTTTTTATTACTTTTACACAGTTTTACACACTTTTACAACTTGGTTACCAACACGTTACCAACAGGTTACCAACATTTGCATAAAAAAGATGGTGGCTTTTCATTGTTTTGACTCCCTCTTTTTACCGTGATATAATGCTGTTGACGAGAAATTCGTAATTGCTCACATCAGCAAATATTTAGGAGCGGACATTGGTACATCCGCTCCTATTTTATTTCTTATCTTCATATTTTTTCAAAATTGGATGAAAATATTTTTCCTCCCCCTTTTTCCTTGCTTCCGCCGCTTCTTCGATGGTGTCAAAGACTCCCAAATGGATAGACTTGCCTTTGAATTGGATGTAGGCTCGGTACTTCCCTTTGCTTTTCATGTAGCTAACACCTTTTACACCAGTTTTATTTGTGACAGGTGTCTTCATCTGCATACCGTAAAGGCTTGTGCCTTCTACCCTTTTGGACTGTAGCTTTTCTGTCCCCAAGTGCTGTATCTTGTCGAAGTCTTTGTACCCTTCATCGTGATAGCATCCGCAGGATACTACCCATCCCATTAATAGATGACTTCCTAATACTTCTGTCTCTTTTCCACAGTCGCACTTGCAAAGGTACCTTGAATAGCCACCATCAAAATTAAGTCTTTTTATCGGTGTGAGCCTGCCGAATTTATGCCCTAAAATTTTCTGATCCATTTTTCGATATGGAGCTTGTAATTTTTTATCCATCTATTCTCCCCTTAAAGAGAGGAGGTAAGGAAATCTCCTTACTCTTCCTCTTCAAGCTGTCCGTCGTATGCTGCTTCCTCTACTGCTCTTTTTAAGTTTTCTTCATCTACAAAATAGTCTTCGTCGCTTTCTGCACTTTCGTAGTTATCGCAGTTTACGTATATGCTTACAATCTTTTTACCAATTTCAAAGTCAAGGTAATACCTATTATTTGCCTTGTCAAATTCAGTAGATACTAAGCTTTCAGCTGTTAATAATTCCTTCTTCATAATGTCCTCCTAAAAATTTTTATTTACTTCTTTTATCTTCTATTAAACTTTCTAACTCTTGCAAGTCTTCTTCAGTCGCATCTTTTTTTATGAAGTTTCTTGCGGTGCTTCTATTTCTTAAATATCTTGTCCTCTCTCTGTTCTTCTCTTGCCACCTCTTATTGGCCTCTGTTTGAGGGTTGCGGTCATTCAATTCTTTTTCTAACCTCCTTCAAATCTTTTTCAAGCATCGTTTTTTCTTTAGTCAGTTTTTTTAGTCTCACGTAAAGCAGAATGATAGTAATTACTGCCAATATGAGCAAGACATCTATAATTTGATTTAACATATTACTAATGGTAGAATTTACTTAAGAGATGGGGTTAATCCCCTCTCTTAAGTTTTCTAATTTGTAGCTTTAGCTTTTTGATTTCCAGGGCAGTTTTTTTATTTTGTAGTAGCAACTGCCTAATAGATAAAATTAAAATTGCTAAAGCTATTAACTTTTCTACCATTTCATATCCCCCCCTTCACCTATTATTATACTATCGGTAGTATAAAATGTCAAATAAATTTATGCAATTTTATAAAAATATTTTGGAAAAATTTTAAATTTTTTATATACTGTTCTTGACCAGCAGTGGCACTTCTACGGAAGCCACTTGCGACTAAGTGTTTGCCATACGTGGCGGCACTTTTTTAATTTTCTGCACAAAAAAAAGAAGGGGATCACATGTCCCCTTCATCTTCTTTCAAGTCTTCAGTATTCACGTGTATCGTGGTGCTTTCAGGCTTTGCATCTGCCATGCCCTCTGAAAGCATGTATATGCAAAGACCACCCACAGCAGCTATTAAAGCCACAATTCTTTCAACTGTCTCCGGACTTGCCTTTGTAAAAGCTATAAGTGACACCACAACAGCTGTCACACATGCCCAAAACTTTCTACTTGAAAGCTTTCTCGTTAAATCGTCTTTACTCATCGTCTTACCCCTTTCTGAGAGTTGATATATCTTTCTCTCTTTTTCAATGTCTTAAATTCCTCTTCTCCCAACAGTCGCAGCATTGCCACTTTATACTCACGGCAGTAAGGGTATCTCCAGGCATCTATCAGTGCCCTCACCTTCAAAGCATCATCCCTCGTCCTCATGTGGGCATGCTGAGAGTACTCTCCGCCCTCTACAGCTATAAGCCAAGGTCTTTCCTCACACCGTGGTTTGTGCTTTATAGAAATTTTCACAAAAACTAACTCCTATCCAAGTCCTCTGAGCCTTTTTTATCGTCTTAATGCAATTACCTTACTAAATGTTTAAAAGCCTTATACAGTGGTTTAGTGCTCTTACAGAAGAGATGAGCTTTTTACCGCCAAAACTCATCTGTGTGGAGCCGCCACCGTCTAAATTTATCAAGCCATCAAAGCTTATAGAGCTGTTTAACAAGCCATTTCTAAAATTTTCAAGCGTTAAGGATTTGCCACTCGCAATTAGATAAACTTTGTCTCCTTTGTAGCCAAGTGCGGTGTGTTTGGTTGCCCTAAGCACATCGGCATAAGGACCTATAAAGCCTTCCGACTTCGAGTCATATGTTGGATAAAGTGAGATCCCACTTATAGCCCACTTGATAAAGTCTTTTATTTCAGTCTTCGCATTATAGACCATGTCGTGGTGCAAAGACTTGCCATCATAATAAATCGTGCCTCTTTTTAGGCTGTGGAAATTTGTCACATAGCTGTTAGTTTCTATCTCTTTGCCATCTTGCATGGCAAGTCCGTAAATTTCACTACCTTTTAAGTTATAAAAAGTTCCGTTTATCCCATCTACAGACAAAGGCTTGAGAGAAGTCCTTTCAATCCTAATATTATCCGCAGTTGTTTCTATAATCTCATAGTCCCCCATTGTGAAGTGTCTTGCCTTTGCAGTACCACTCACATCAGGCTTTTCTACAGCCTTATCATTTCCCAAGGCACGATAAAGCATAGTGATTACTTGTTCTCTCGTACAAGCACCTTGCGGATTTGTTCCGTCTGTCAGACCTTTTTCAACTCCCCACTTCCAGGCATCCTCCGCCCAGTCTGAAGTATCTTTTGTAACATCAGGCACAGCAGCACTCTCCTTTTCTCCGAAGGTAGAGTCCTTTGACAGGTCAATCGTCCATTCCACAGGCTTTCCAATCTCCGCCTTAAACTTTTCCCACAGTCCTTTATCAAAAAAGGATCCGGGGCATATCTTTCTTGACACGTCATAGTGCCTGCACACCTTTTCAATAGAAATATTAAATTTCTTCATCAAATTTTTAGTCAACTCTACTAAATTTTTATAAGCCGCCTCATAGTCTCCGTCAGAATTGATACAAAGTTCAATCCCGATTGAATTGCTATTTGTGCAGCCATTCAAGGCTCTACCATAGCCTTGATTTTCTCCGCAATGCCAAGCCGCCCGACTGTCACCCACGATTTGGATAATTCCTTTATCGTCTACAAAGTAGTGTGCACTTGCCTTTCGTTTGCTTAAAAAATATCTAAAGTGCGCCTCTGCATCTGCACCAGGATTTGAGTTGGCTGTGTCATGTATTACAATCCACTCAATTTTCGTATTTTCCCTTGATGAGGAGTTGTATTTTATCGGCTTATATTTAAATTTCATTTACTCACCTCCTTAAAATATCAATAATCTTGTCCGACTTCTCATCGTGCTTTTCAAGCTTGCGGTTTAAATCACGGTTGTAATAGTCAAGTTTATTTACCGTGTCAGCAACAATCTTATTTGTCTCGGAAAGTTCCTTAACTGCGGCGGATAAATTCTGCATGGCACTTTCGAAGTTCGTGTCATTGCTTTTCAAGTCCCCCAAGCGGTCTATAATCTTTCCCATCTCTACGCTTCTTCGCTTGTCATTTTGCACTATCATGTAGACAAAGACACCTAAGAAGACGACGACTATCGCCCCCGTGATGCCAAGGGTTGTGTAAAGCTCTTCTACTGTCTTGAATTCCATAGTCACCCCTTATATCTCTTTCCAACCTTGCGGATAATCGCTCGGACTGTATACATTTGCATCGATTAAACTTTCATAAGTCTTGCCTTTAAAAGTCACCTTATCGCCTTTTTTGTAAGTGTCATGTGCTCCCGTGGGCTGTTTCCACTCAGGGACTATCTCCGTTCCGCTCTCGTCTTTAGACGGTACTACCTCTTTAAAAAGTGCAGGTACTTTGTCGGGTGTCCAGTCCGCCTGTGTAGTGTGACCTTGTACTACCTCATACAGCTTGCCGTCTTTTTGGTATCTTTCCCCTACACTCACGGCAATACCAACCGCCCACTCGTCATATAGACTTATGATTTTTGACAAGTCGTCTTCGGACATGTCCACAGCCTTTAGGTAGCTTTTTGCCACTTCCTTACTCGACTCAAACTCCGCTCTAAAAGCTTTTGCTCTTTCCTCTAAATTCATTCAGCACCTCCCAAAGCAATCTCCAAAGCACGTTTTAGCTCCTCATACTCTGCCCTTGATACAGTATCGGGAGGAGTAGGCTCAATGTATGGATATAAAGTCCTCTCTTGTCTTTCTTCAAGAGTTCCACACTTAGCCACAATAAAAAAAGAAGTTTCTTCCTGAACTTCTTCCGTGATTAGCTTTCCATTTTCAATTCTTGCCTTGTCCGTTCCTTGTATCTCAAAGGTTATGTCCGCCTGTATTTCTTCTCCGTATTGGTCGTAGGCTTTACCTTTAAAGTCGTAAAAGTCCACTTCCATAAAAGTTGGAGTAGGAGTAGGCAGTATCAAATCTTCCAAATCTTGTGTATCACCCGTATAAGGGTATCGCTCAATGTTTTTAAGTATGATGTATGCGTCTTTTAAGATTTCTTCTTTCGGTCGTGTGTTGTCTATTATCTTTGTGGCATTATGTGTGCCGTCATCAAAAAGTATAGACACGATTGTATCTTTGCCGAAGCTTTCGTATTTTAATATTTTCAATTTATCACTCCTAATTAAACGTAACCTTTGTGTATATAAGTAAACGTAATTTTACAGTTATAAAAAACAAAAAGCGTGTACTTACTACCTGCAGGGTTGTCAACTCCTGAATTTATAAATAACTCACCATTTTCCGCACTGAAATTAGAACCGTTTTTCACTTGTGTAGTCATGTCTGAAATCAAAGCCTTGTCGCTATAATTTAGAATTTTAAAATTTGTCTTTCTGAAATCTACATTGCCGCGAATGGTATAATCGCCCAACCACTTTATGACATACTTATCATTAAAGCCCTCTAAATCAAAGAGCAAGTAAGTGTTGCCGTTTGCGTAGTATGTTATTTTATTTAGTTCTGTCGTAAAATTATAAAAGTTATAATCTTTTTCATGTGGTTTGGTCAGATTAATCATGTAGCTGTCGGAGACTATCGTGGGATTAACCTTTGACGGCTCGCCTCTCCAAATAACATTACTGCCCGAAGTCCCATAAATCTCAATTTCAAAAATTCTAACTATGCTGTATCCGCCTTTATCAAAAACAAATTTCAATTCTTTACAAGTCTTGTTATTTAAGTTGAATGTTTTCTCCGCTACTCCATAAGTGAAATCTCCTACAAGAGTGTTGTCAGCAAATATCTTTACACTCTTTGCAAATTCACTGTTATATCCATTTTTGATATACACATAGTTGACTGTAACTTGGTTTTCAAATTTTATTGTTACTGTCGGTGTTGTATCGCTGTTTGCACTTACCCATCTGCCGTTATTGTCAGTCTTATTTCCGTCATAAATTTTATCTACCGTAAAGGCGTTTAAAGTAGATGATGCTGTCGCTGTAAACTTTTCACCACTTCTTAACAGGTTTACAGTTTCCCCTGTGCCTTTGCTTTCACCGTTTCTGATAAAGGATATCTCATTTCCGCCATTGCATATCTTTCCTGTAGTCGTAGTATCCATACTGCACCTACTTCTTAATATAGTAAAAGACTGTGCTGTCAGCTTTTTGTGTAGAACTCAAAGCGTCATACTGTGCCTGTGTCAAGACTACATGTTCAGGAAAGCCTAAAGCCTTTACGCTTTCTTTTGTCATTCTGTCTTGCTTTCCACTCCAAGTGCTTTTTTCACTGTCCGTGACTGTCCTGTGTGTGCTGTCCTCTGCAAGGTCTGATAGCTTTGTAGGAAGTTCTGTCTTGTATGCTTTCTTCCCTATATCCGCCTTAATAGCTCTATCGTCATAGACAGAGTCTTGTGCAGGTATTCCTAAAGCTGTGATATCTTCTTTAGTCAGCATTACATCGCCTGTCTTGCCTTGTACGCTCTTAACTAAATTTGTTGCAGGGTCTCCTTTCGGTCCTGTTGGTCCTCTATCTCCTTTAGGACCCTTTAAGTCAACAGAACTTGTACCACTTGCACTTGTGACTGTTAAAGTGCTCCCATTCCAAGAGTGAGTGACTGACACTCCGTCTTTGCCAGGCTTGCCGTCAATTCCTTGTCGCCCATCAACTCCAGGCTTACCATCTTCGCCCTTTGGTCCAGGTGGTCCTTGTTTCCCATCTTCGCCTTTTAGCCCTTGTGGGCCAGTGTCACCCTTGTCGCCTTTGACTTCGCCCATGTCTTCCCACTTTGAGCCTGTCCATACATAAAGGTGCGTGCCTACAAAGTAAGCATCACCATTGTCTCCAACAGAAGGTAAGTCAGTAGTTAAGCTTACTCTGCCTAAAATTGTCAGACCTTGCCCCATAGGTCCCGGTTCGCCCTGTGGTCCTTGTGGTCCAATTACTCCAGTTTTGCCAGGGTCACCCTTTGGTCCAGGGTCGCCAGTTTCGCCTTTAGGTCCAACGTCTCCTCGGTCGCCCTTATCTCCTTTAAACTGTTGAGGATTGTCAATCCACCCTTGAACCGTATCCATCTTAGATTTGATAGCTCCGTCTACAGTAGTAGCACTTTGTATCTTTGAAAATAAGCTGTCGTTAAGTCCTTGACCTGTGGAGATTGAGCTGTCAAGGTTTGTCATTGTGTCTTTTGCAGTTGCTATTGAGCCGTCAAGGTCTGTTTTGGTCTGCTTCCCTTCCGTGATACTTGCGTTTAAGTCCCTCAAAGAGTTGTTTAAGGCACTTGCACTATTTACTAAAGCGTTTAAATTATCAATGTTTGATTTTTCTTTGTTGAAGTTCTCTACTGCGGTATTTGCGGTTGCTGTGGCTGTTTTCAACTCTTCAACTTTCTCATTTGCTACAGCTACATTTTGAGTCAGCTCATTTTTAGCAGAGATTATCTGTGCATTGATTTCGCTTAGTTCCGCTTTCAGTGCATCTACATTACTTAAAGACTTAATTCCTTCGTCCATCTTCTTTGTCAGTTCTTCGGACTTCGCAAGTAAAGCATCTAAGGCCTTGTAAACTGATGTGGACTCTATGTGTTTGTTAGATACTATTACTTCTCTTACAAGAAAGCTGAATTGCGTTGAAGTCAACAGCTCGTCACCTTTCTTAAAGCGTAGTTCAGCTTTTGTAATTCCGGAAGTTGTAAGTGCTTGCTCCGTTAATGTAGCTATATAAGTTGAGCCAGTTTTTTGTGTCGGCAAAACTACGAAGTTGCCGTCCGTCTTAAGGATTGCAAGCTCTGATGTGATGTCATCTTCAAAGACATAGTCGTTGCCGTTTTGAGTCACTTTCATGTTGAATTTGTGCGTGTTGTTATCCAACTGCGGGATCACTATTTCCGTGTGCTTGATATTTTGTTTTAAGTCTAAAACCAAGTTATATATGTTTTCCAATTTACCACCCCTTTATACTAAGCCGTAGTTCCTAAGAGCGTTTATAAGCTCGTTGAGTTTAGATCCTACAGAGCTTACGTCTGATGTATTAGATACTGTATAGACATTCCTTTTTGATGTTGCGGATGCTCCAAAGAAGCCTACATATCTCGTGACTTTTAAAGTGTCGAATGTATCTTTTTTCAAAACATCATCCACTCTTGAGTCTACTTTTTTTATGGCGTCCGCATTTGATGAGATTTTATATTGATTTGTTGATATATCGTGTGAGTTATTAACAGATTTTGTACTCGCTTCATCGGCGGTCTTTTTCACGTTCGATATATCGTTTTTTGCAGTGCTTAAGTCGCCTTTTACGCTGTTTAAGCTTGAACTTAAATTGCTTACGCTGTTATTTGTTTGCGATATAGAATTACTCAGCTCCGTTTTTGTGTCGGTGAGCTTTTTCGTCAATCCTTGTATATCTGTATCGTGCTTGGATTTTGCAGTCGTCAAGTCATCTTTAGTTGCTTTCAAGTCGTTTTTTATCGGCTTTAAATTTTCAGTGAAAGTATTGTCCAGGCTGAAAGGTTCTGTCTGAAAATTTACTTCCCCCATGATGATGAAAGAATCTCCAAATTCCATACAAAAGACTCTGTCATCAAGCTTAGGAGAATAGGAACTTAAATAAGGATATTCTTTTTCAGCAGGCTTTTCTTCTCCGTCAAATTGAATTTTTGCGGCTTTACTGTCTTCAAAAAAGCCCACCACCGTTGCCATTTTATTCATATCTGAATTACTCTCCTTCCCTGATGTTTCATCTTCTCCCCTACTTTCATGCTAAAGCTCCAGCTTGTCTCAATATACTTTGCATTAATGCCGAGCTTCTTGTCTTCTATCAAGATACAGTCTGAATAGGAGTGTTTAGGATTTATTAATGTTTCAAAGCTTACTTTTCTATATTGGTTTGTGGTGTTGTATGCAAGCCTCTTAACGTAGTTTTTCAAAGTCGCTTGGTCTGCTATATCCGATACTGTCCTATAGTCCACTATGTTCCTGTTTCTGTTTGGCAGTGATGTGGGACTTGTAGGACTTTCATTTTTATACACTGCTTTTAAAGACTTGTTTTCCGCATTGGAAGCCACCACTACCCAGATATTAGGAATATTAAAAAGGTCAAGCTCGTCCACTGTGGAGTTGCTGACCTTTAGGTTTTCAGGATTTAAAATTTCATAATCGTTGTATCTCTGTGTCACTCGTCTGAAAGTCGGAAGCACGTAGTTGTCCGCTCTTACTATTCCCATACCGTCTGTATATAGCGACGTATAGTTGCACTCAGTAAGTAAAGTATTGACTACACTTAGCTTACTGAGACCAGGCTCAAACTCTCTATCCCTCTTTAAGAAAAGGTCTGTCGGCTCGATGCTTACATTGTAGATCTCGGCGCTGTTTATTATTTGAGTGATTATAGTGGTGTACTTGGTGCCTTTCTTTATAAAAAGCCTGTCTAAAAGCTTGTCTTCTTTCAGGATCTGTCCTTTGTCGTATGCTTCTATGGATCTTATGATCCCTTCTTGCTTTTTCGCTCTTTGCGGTGAAGGTATGAGAAAGATCCCCATTGGATATTCCTTGCCGTTTAAAATTACTATCGGTCTTATTCTGTCGTTTAGGTAGTCTATTTCCTGTGCAGTGTTTTCTCTCACTTCAAAAGAAGCAGTCCTTTTTATCTCCGCCAAGGAGTTAAAGGAAATTGAAGCACTTAGCACATCAATTTCCCCTTTTACCAAGTCCATTCTATTTAAAAGCTCATATCTGAAAGCTATTTCTCTGCTACTCATAGTCTTCACCCGTAATAGTCATAGTGCATGATACTTTGTAGCCGAAGGTATTGTACTCACTGTTAAAGCCGAAGAGTACACCTTGAAAATTGCTTCCTCTGCTTTCTCTAAGTAGAAACTCCTTTTTTCTGTCTATGAGCTTTTTAAGTTCTCTGACTTCTTCTATGGTGTCTACAAAAAATTCAAGAGAAAGACCTGCTGCGGCATGTTCTCCAAACTCGATGAAAGGATACTTCATACCTTCAAGCTCTATCTCCGATCCCTTTATGTTGTAGTCAAGTGTCTTTTGCACGGAGTTTTCAAGATTAAATTCAATCTTAAAACAATTGCTCAAGTCGTCTATAGCAGCTAATGTGTTTACTTCTCCAAACTCAGTTACTCCGCCGACTTTGTCACTTACCGCCATTACGTCTTTGTCAAAGGTTCTTACTTGATAGATATAGGTCTTGTAATTTGCCCCAGTATAATCTCTAAATTCCCCTTGTTTCAGGTAGCCTATTACCTTATCATCTCTCAGCACTTCGCCTTCCAAAGTGTCTGACTCTATTTGCACAAAAAAATCAGACTTAAAAAGTCTGACAGTCGGCTTTGAAATTGGTGCCGGATCTATTATGTGTGTAAAGCGTATAGGCTGTGACTCTATCCCGTAAGAGTTTGTAACTTTTAAGACAAAGACATACTTGCCGTTTGGCAGCACTTCTTTTACTTTGTATTCTCTCACAGTCGCCCCAAGGATTGAGTCTGTTTTAAAGACTACTTCGCCGTCTACTTTTTCTATTTGCAGTTGGTAAGACTCCTGTTCTCTTGAAGTCCACTGTACTAAAGGGCGGTTGTTATTTTCTACGCTTATAATTTGCGGCGCAGGTGGCACTCCTATAGTCTGATAAGATACCCTGTCCGTCCACTCTGACCACTCATCAAAGGAGTTTTGAACTCTAATTCTCCAATAGACTACGATTGAGTCTTTTATACCTAAGTCCGTAGTGAATTTAGTCTCTGTGCTTTGTCCACTGAATTTCTTTGTTTCAGTTGGTAAGACGACTTCAATTTCAAAGGCTTTTTGTTCTTCAGTCGTCCCTGCGATAAAGTCCCACTCAAAAGTGGTAGGTGCACCGTTTTTTACATAGTCCCCTAAAGGACTTACTATTCTTGGCGGTTCTTGTGTCAATACTCCTATTGTAAAGTTAGCAGTTGTCCAGTCTGAATAGACACCCGACTCTTCCATAACTCTAACTCGCCACTCAACAGTACCTGAGCCTTCTCTTATGGTGTTTGACGGCATGTCGTAGTATCTGTTAGCCGTCTTTTCTACTACGGGAGTTGACCAGTCTTTACCTTCTACACGATATTGAAATTCAAACTGCTTTTGATTTATAAGTGAGTTCCAGGAGAAACGTAACGGTCCTCTCGGATTTACAGTTACTCCGTTAGGGTTAAGGTCGTTTGAAGCTTGAGGTGCGTTGTATTGGTACTCTATTTCAATGTATGGTGGATAAGAGCTTGATAGGTTGTAGTATTCACATACATAATGGTCAGGCATGTAATATTCATACGCAAAGTCGTGCGGGTCACCAGGTGAATAAACGGTATTAGTAATAAATCTTCTATCTCTCATATGAGGGTTATTAAAATCTATGTCTATGTGATTTGTTTTTGATAAGTCAGGGACATTTTTCCCCTCTATTGAAAGTTTATTCCAGCCTTTTTTGTTTGTGTTGTTTATTTCAAATGTTAGATTATTTATATAAACTTCAAAAACTTTATTTGCTCCGATTTCACCATTTAATAAGTTGAAATAAATATTAAATCCTGTAATATAGGCATTTTCAGGCACATAACTTCCTAAACCATTACTAAAATTAAAGCCCATTTTATCAATTAATGTATCGCTTTTGCTTCGGTATGATGTAATATTTTCATCAAAAACCCATCTCCAACTGGTACATTGGTTTGTACCAGTGACCCAAGCAATACATTGTTGAACCCAGCGCCCAGTGAGTTTAGTAGCTGCGCTTTGATAGCCATCTATATTTATCGGATTTATTCTAATTTTAGGCATCTACAACACCTGCTCTCTGCATTTGTCTCGCTCTCTTTACTGTCTCCATCAGCCTGTGGACTTCCCCCACTTCGTCTAAATTGACATTTAAGATAATGTCTCCGCCACCTGTGAAGGGGTTTTGTGAGTTCTTATTCCATGGGTTGTTATCCGCAGGAATTACAGCTTCCCCTTTGTGTATTACCGCCACTTGGTCGTACTCAATGTATTTTGAGCCTACAGCATAAGCCCTCATTTTTCCGCCACGGACTCTGCCTGTAAGGTTGCCTGAAATATTTTCAAGGCTTTGTAGTGTTTCAGCAGTATTGCTTTTCGCTCCTCTAAGTTCATTGATTTTATCAATTAAGATGGCAACTGCAATAGCTACAGCTATGATTAATGCTGCCCATTTTGCCCATTTTACGAATGTTACATTTTCAAGCGTGTTATTAAAAAGGCTGCTTACTTTACCTACTCCTTTAATAGCTTTGCCTACTGTCTTTGTTGTCTTATTTACAGTGTCTACAGCATCTATTACCTTTGCCACTCCTATGAGTATAGGTCCTACTGCGGCAGCCATAAGGCCCATAGTGACTATAAACTTCCGTGTGCCTGCATCCAAACCTGCTATATACTTCAGGGCATTGTTTATTTTTTCAAGGAGTGGTCCGAATATGGGTATTATTGTTTCTCCGAAGGTGGTGCCTATCTCCTTCATAAGTTCTTTAAAAGACTCTAATTGTGTTGAGGCATTGTCATGCTCTCTCTTAAATTGCCCTACTGCAATAGACGTCTTTTCCATTACGAAGTTGTATCTGAGTTGTACTTTTTCAGCTTCCGTCATGTCCGCCATTTTTTTATTTATCCCTTTTGCAAGGGCATACTCTTGAAGCGCAGTTTGTGTAAGTACTACCCCGAACTTCCTCAAGGGCTGCACCTGCCCTGTGAAGATCGCATTTAAGGCGTCGGCCGTCTCTTGAGTCGTGGTATTGTAAAAGGCTCCAATGTCTCTGACTCTTTCTGTCATTTCTTGTGACATTTTGGTGGTCTCTTGCATGTTGAAACCGAAGGTGTCAAACATGGCTCCGAAGTCCGCCACCATTTCCGTGGCTGAAAGTCTTGACAGTCCGAAGTTGTCCATTGCTCCTTTTGCCCACTCTTCTATCTCTTTTGAGTTGTCTTTGAAGACTTGCTCCATCTTGCCCATGGCCTGCTCATAGTCGCCGCCTAACTTAAAAGCAGCAGCACTTGCCGCCATTATCGGAGCGGTGACTTTTTTGCTGAGGTCTTTGCCTGTACTGTCAAGCTTCTTTGACAGGCTTTCCCACTCGTCTCTTGACTTGCCTAAAAAGCCTTTCTGTTCGTCTAATTTTTTATTGACTCCGTCAAGGTCGGCTTGCAATGCTCTAAGTTCTTGCTCCGCCTTTGTTATTTCCGTGGTGTATTTTTCCACTGACTGAGCACTTTCTTTTTCTTTGGCTGAGTCAAGTCTCTTTTTGTATTCTTCGAGGGAGCCGTTTAATATTTTTATTCTTTGAGTTAAGTAATCTTTACGATTGCCGAGCATGTCTATAGCCTTACCTGTATTTCTTGTTTCGGCTTGCACAGCTTTATACTCGGAGTTTAGCATCTTCAGTTGATTGTTGGTCGCCTTAACTCCTTCTTTGACGTCATTGTAGTCAAAGGCGATTTTTATTTTTCTTGTAAAGTTTTTTGCCACTTGCTCACCTCTTTCATTCTAAAAATTCTCTTATTGACTGCACTTCCCTTGTAGTAGTCTTTTGTGTCTTATCGGGAAGGTAGTCATACTTTTGGTATTCAAGCTCAATCATTCTGATTACTTTTGCCGGAGTAGATTTAAAAAATTCCTCTTCCGGTCTATTTAGCTTTATCACATATATAAAATAGAGGTACTCCCAAAAGTTCTCTAAATCCCAATTGCCTTTTGAAGTTCCTTCCACTCCTGGGGATCCATCTTCTTCTCCATCATTGCTTTGAATTTTTTTTTACTTTCTTCGTTACCTCTTATGTCGAAGTTTCTAACTACGCTGTTTGCTATCTCCATCACAAGCTCCATTCCGCCCATGTAAGTCATTTCAAGGGCTTCATCAAGTGTGATGTTAGGGTCTACTGCTTTAAGTCCGCAGTATAGAATTTTTGAAATCTCCCTATAGGGAGCTTCCTGCATTTTTTCTTCAAGATTTTTGGACAGCTCTCCAAACTCTTCTTCATAGATGATGAAGCAGTCGTTATTAAAAAGAGCTGTCTTTACTGTGCCGTCTTGAAATTCTAATTCTAAAGGCTCTATCGGTCTTAGTTTTATTCTCATCTTATGCACCCGTTGCTTGTACTATTTCGTCTCCTGTTTGTACTTGACTGAAGAATTTGTCCGCCGTTATCTCTTCATTGCCCTTAATGGAAGTGTCTACAAAGGTGTAGTATCTCTTTAGTGAGTTGTGTTCCATCATGGTAAGTGCGATATTGTCAGACGTGAAGTTGATATTGTCTTCCGATTGTTGAATGTCATTTGTAATAGGTTGTGCTACTCCAAACAGAAACCATATGAATTGTGACGTTCCGTCTTCAAGCTCCGTTTCCCAGCCTACTGCTAAAGGTGTGGGAGTGTCTTTAGATGATGCGTACTCTACTCCTTTTGCAGTGATTGTTGTCCCTTCCATGCGTGATCTAATTGCTGAAGGTATAAAGTTGTGATCTATTGTAAGTTCGTATGCTGTCTTTTTGTTTACGCTGAAGCGTAGAACTCCGTCCCCATATTTACCGCCATTTGCAACTTTCGCCGATCTGCTAACTTTTTCCAAGCCTACTATGTGCTGCGGCTTTTCGTATTGAATTACTCCGTCCACCTCTGCACAAAAGGCTATATGAAAGTTTTTACAATTTATTTTTATTGTTTCATTATTTTTACCAGGCATATTAAACCTCTCTTTCTAAATAATTAAATTCAAGTATTGTGTGATAAAGCCTGACACCGTTTAAAGTGTCGTCATAATCTCCGCTACTTATGAATTTAAAGTCGTTGTCTTCTAATTTTTTTATTATTTCTTTGTCCAGGTTACCTATTGACCGCTTATAAAAAAGGTCCACCTGTAAGTTACAAGTGAACTGCTTTCTTTTGCCATCTCCATAATAGGCGCCTCTTCGGTTATAGTCGTGGAAAGATATTACTACATTTTGTCTACCTTCAAATTTAGGTCTTATCAGGTACTTGGTAGGGTAGCCGAACTCTTTTAAAATGTTATATACTTTTTCAATCATTTAGCTTTGCACCCCTTTTGTCCAAGACTTTATCAATTTGTCCTTCCACCGTGTTCAAGACTCTGCCTATAAAGTGATGTGGCCTTGAACGGTAAGTCCCTTAGTCGACTATATACCACAGTGTGCCTGTCTCTTTTCCGCCTTTTATTACTGCTACAAGACCTTTCTTTTGTTTAGTTTTAATTACGTCTTGGTACATATGCACGGTTCTGTTGTCGTACATTTTTCCTTTTCTCTCAATAGCTTTTAACTCTTTTTCTGCTTCTTTCTTGGTGATGTCTCCAAGCTCGGCTATAACTTCTATACCGTATTCTCCGGTATCAAGTTCAATTTCTCTTAGCCAAGAGCTTAGATCCACTGTATCTTGGGAAGTCATTGTCATTTTAGCCATTGAAATCACCGTCCATGTCATTTTTGTATCTGTAGCCTGTAACTTCAAGGAATAGATTTTCGTTGTTTAGTGGAATTATTGACTCTATCTGATAGTCTTTACTTTTAATTTCCATTTTTAAGGTTTCGTCAAGGTCTGTACGGTACCTTATAATCGCCACGATATATTCCTTCGTGTTTTCGGCTCGTGCTTGATTGACTATCCTTGACCTATAGTTATTTATCTCTCCATAGACTATTTTGTAATTTACATAGTTGTCCAAGTCGTCAAAAGGCCTTTCTTCGATTTTCTTTTTGAAGATTATAGGATCCCTCATGACTCTTTGAACGTCCATCATCTTTTTATCTTTAGGTTTCATTTGCTTTCACTCCTTCGATTAGTGAAAGTCTCAGTATCTCCTTGTGGAAATTTTCTTCAAAGTATTCTTCAGCATAGTTTATTGAGTATCGGACATAATTTTGTAAGAGTACAAAGGCCTCTCTGTTCTCTTCAAAATTTATTTCAGTACCTGTCAATGTTTGAATCCTTGAAATTCCGTTTTCAATTACGGGTTTCAAGTCGTCCTCTTCATTGATTGAATATTTGAAAAATGTCTTCATCCTTTTTTCAAGGCTTTGTAAGTCATTCACAAGACCACCTACTTTGATGCTTTTCTCTTAGGAGTTTCTTTCTTTTCTTCCTTCGGTTCTTCTACCGCTTCTACAAATCTTCCTGCTTTTTTCATTTCGTCATAACGTGCGCTGGAGACGATAAACTCGTCTCCAATTTCACGTATTACATTCTCTTTTGTGTCTTTAAATCTGATTAATGCTCTAACCTTCATGGCTTCTCCTTATACAGACGGTGTAGCTTCTGTAAAGACTTCAAGTTCAGGAACTGTTGCTCCCTTTACTCCCTTAATGTTTGCTACAAAGAAAGCGTTGGGGTCTTTTGCAAGGCCGTAGCCGTAGAATTTTGCGATGTAAAGTTCCATATCTTCTATAGCTAAAGTTTGGTCGTATCTGTCAAGTCTTGTTTCTCCTGATACACCTAAGAAGTAGTTTTTAGGGTTACCAATTACAAGTGTGTCTTCAGGTACTGCGTAAGATTGGATAATCTCTTCGCCTGTTGACAGTCTGTCTTTTACAAATTCCCCTTCAGGTGTTCTCAGTACAAGGCTCTTAAAGACTTTTGCCCAGTAAGTAACAGGGTTTACTAAAATTGCCACTCCTGCATCGTCTAATTTTGCCTTTGCAAGTGCAGCTCTTACTCCCACTAAAGAGTTAGCATCTAATTCTGTAAGGGCGATTTTGTCTTTGTCAGGATATACTGAGTCGGTTGCACCGGATAATTTCTTAATCATACCGATAGGTTGGTTCTTTCCTGTACCTGCTACAATTGCAAGCTCAAGTGAAGTTGCCATAATTTCGTAGATTAAAGTTGTCACATATTCTGCAAGCCAGTTAGGACCAAGTTCAAGCATTCCTTTGCATACTGCAACAAAGCCTGAAAGTCTTGAGGATTGTAGATTTACTTCGTTAAAGCCTTCTAAGATCATTTGTTTTATATCTTCGCAGATAGGTCCCCAAAAAGCTGTTGCCTTGTTAGGTTTAGCAAAGATATAAGTAGCAAGTGCTGTTGTATCTTGCATATCAATTTTTGATAATAGAGGATGCTCTGTCTTTAGGCTTTTGAAAACGTCTTGGATAATCGTCTTCGGGAAAGCTACGTTTACATTGTCAAAGCCTTTTCTTTCTACAACTGCGTTGAAATATTTCTTTTCAGTTGAGGTTAAAGGTCTCATAATTCCTCTGTTTACAAGGATTTGATTGTCTGAAATTTCAGTTCCCACGTTTTGGATTGTGTTATTTGCTCTTTCGATGATTTCGCTTTGAAGTGCATCTGTAAAGTCCGCAAAGGCTTTTTCTTGTACTTCCGCATCGTCTGATTTCAGCGCATTAAATAGTTCTACTCTTGCTTTTTCTGTTGTCATTGTGTTGTCTAAGTTTTTCATGTCTATTTTGTCTCCTTAAATTTTAAATTTGCGAAGTTTCGCATAAGTTTTATTCCTTGGTTAAGTACTTCTTCCAATTCTTCAGGTTTTTCTTCTTTAGGTTCGTTTACGGGTTCTTCAAATTTCTTAACTTCAGTACAGAAGCCGTTTTCAAAGCATTCTTCCGCTGATAGCCAAGTTTCTTTGTCGATTAGTTCCATCAATTCTTCCCCTGTGCCTTTGAAGTGGTTTTTGTAGTTTGCCATCACTGTTGAGTTATCAAGCTTTTCAAGTATGTCAGCTTGCTCTCTCAACTCTTTGCAATTGCCCCATACAAAAGCACTTGCTCTGTGTATCATCATCATGGTATTTTCAGGCATTATTCTTTTCTCACCTGCCATGAAAATTAGTGAGGCTCCACTTGCACAGATACCGTCATTGACTGTGGTTATGGTCTTGTCTAAGCTTTTGAGGTAGTTAAAAATTGCTACACTTGCAAAAACAGATCCGCCATAAGAGTTGATGTGCAGCTCAATTTCATCTTCATTAATTTCATCAAAGATTTCTCTTACTTCTTTCGGTGTGATGTAGTCGCCTTCTTCAAGTTCGCCTGTCCACCAGTCTCTCGGTCTTTCGTCTACAATGTCACCTGCCAAGTAGACAACTGCTTTTGCGTCTTTCTTTACCACTTCAAGCCTAAAGTCAATTTTTTTGTTCTCCACTCATTTCACCCCCTTTCAAGTTTCCTTCTTCGTCTAAAAGTGCTAAGTTTAGTGTCATATATCTTTTTTCTCCTATTTCTTCGTCTACTTCAGCTCTTCCGAGCATTCGTAAGTTGTCGTTCAAGGTGTTTATTCCGTTACGTGTTAAAACGTCTAAAGTATTGCTCAATTTGATGATATAGGTCGGATTTATCATGCTTGTATCAACTTTTAAATAAGTTTTATTCAGGTATTCTTCTTTCTTGAAGTACTTTCTGTTGATTTCCTTCTCCAAAAGCTCTGCTAAAGGATTTATGCAGTTGGTCAGATAGTTTGTCCACACTTCATCATTGACTGAGTTTAGTCCGCCTTTAAGTAAAGACGGCGGTATTTGAAAAGCTACTGCCACATAGTCGAAGACATCATCGACCAAGTTCTTTATATCTCTACTGTCTGATGAGTTTTTATATGTGGAGTTTGTCAAATCCTGATAAGTCATCCCATTGGTTAGTGGAAGCACTGCTCCGCTTTCCGCATCAAAGAACTTTTTGAAGTTTACTGTCAATAGTTGTTGTAAATTCTTTTGATGCTGTTCTCCTTGGGGATAATTTGTTGGAATTGTCAGTATTCCTCTACGAGCATTGGCTTTTTTGTAGTTTGCCTTTGAATACTCAATCAGTTTTCCGTAGTCATCGTAAAGGCCTTCGATTACAGCCAATATTTCGCTTGAGTGTAGCTCGAAGTAAAAGACGTCCTCTTCAAAAAAGGCTTGATTAAAGTCGTAGTCCCCGATTTTTGCATTAAGATACTTGTTGGAGTAGGTGACATAGGTCTTTCTCTCGTAGCTGTCCACTACATATAAATTCCTGTCTTTCATCACCACCAAAGCGTGATTGTCTTTTACAAGTTTTTCTATTACTTTTTGCCAAAAGCGGATTGAGTTTTCGTTTTTGTTAGGTTCTAAGTTGAAAAGATAGTAGTTATTCTTTTTTACCTCTTTGCCATTTTCAAAAGTCTTAAATTCTGCAAGTGACAATGTGTTGCTTATGAGATTTATTGCCGACTCAATAGCAAGCTGTTTGTAGTAATTTTCATAAGCTATGTTTCGGCACTCTTCATGTATTTTTATTTCTTGTGAGTCTCTGAAAAGTGCAGGGAATTTTCCCATTATCCATGTTTTGATACTCATTGGTCCTCCTTTCTCTAATAAATAAAAACCGGCAAATCTATTACCGGAGCCGGTTCTTCCAAGTCGTCTCCTATCATGCTGTGTAGAAGACAAAAGAAGCCGTCTGTTTTTCTTTTTATCGGTTCTATTTTGTAATAGGCAATATTGCCTTTTTTATCTACTTCTCTCTTGACATTCCATACAAACCACCTGAAAAGCTTGCTGTTCGGAAGTGCTATTTCGTGATTAGTGATAAGCTTATCTATAATTGGAGCCACTAAATTGTGACTTATTGTTCCGCTGCGTATTAATTCAACTTCAGGAAGTCCTTTGCTTTCAAAGACTTCTTTAATCGCTCCGTACCTGAAAGAGTCGCACTTTATCTTTGAGATGTAGTATGAGTGCTCCTCTGCTTGTGTGAGAAACCAGTCCGCCAACTTCTCAGGCGGTATTGTCGGGCTTTCAAACTTCTTTACGATTGTTAAGTCGCCGTCTTTTACTGCTTCTTTTAGGTCCACGTTGTAGTTTGTTAGCTCAAGGCTGCTCTCATGTACCCATGAATGCTGTATAAAGTATTGCTTTCCGTCTTTTTTAAAGCGAAGGCCTGCACTTGCAAAGTCTCTTAGGTCGGCAAAGTCTATTGAGCCTATACACTCAAGACCTGTTAAGTCCGGAACTATCATTTCACAGCAAGCCATTAAGTCTTCCCATGTACAAACTGTTTTTGTTTTACTTACATATGGCAAGTTCATTCTCTTTGTTATGAAAGCTTCTTTCAAAGACTCAATTTCAAGCATTTCGTCGTATTCTTGAATTATTTGTCCTTTTAAAGTCTCGTCATAGTTTATTCTCGGATTTGCCTTGTCCCATAGTTCCGGCTTGCCTACTTCTTGGACGTTGTCCAATTTCATAATGATTGGTAAAAAGCCTTTCGGCTCCGTCTCGCCATCAAGTATTCTCCTTGCCCTTTCCTTGTAGTCATCAAGGACTCCGTCTCTCAACTCTCCGTCCGTGGTGATATATATTCTTCTCGGCCTGTCTACTTTTCCAAGACCACCTGTGAAGACTTTTATGTTTTGATAGTCTTCATAAGCGTGTATCTCGTCAAAGATTACGCATCCGGGTCTTCCGCCGTCTTTTGTCTTTGCCGATGAGGTCCTATACTTCAGGGCGGATTTAGTCTTTCTATAGGTTATTTGTGTTTTGTTGTAGTCGTAGAGTGCCTTTGCCTTGTCTTCTCCCAAACTTTCGATTTTATCGTACACTTCATAAAAGCTTGTCATAGCCTGCTCTTCCGATGTTGCCACTATGTCCACGTTATACTTTTCTATTCCGTGATACTCTGTGAGCATGAAGTCAGCCAAGGTTGAGATAAATCCGTTTTTACCCCACCCCCGACCTGCCATTATAAAGACACTTGGAAAGACTAATTGCTTGGTGTCTTTATAAAAAAGTCCTAAGATCATACTTGCGTAAAATTTCTGATCCGGCATTAACTTAAAATAGTATTTCTCCGTCAGCTCTACATACTTTTCAACTTGTATATAATCAAAAAAGACTTTAGGATCATCTAAAGTCTTTCTAACTATATTCATTAATTTTTTTATTTCATTGGAACTGTGGACTTTTCCCTTCTCCACTAACTGTAGCCATTCATTTATGTATGGATGGTATTTGTAGGTTCTTCTTGCCACACGTCACACCTACAATTCAAAGTCTTTATTTTCAACTTTTACATCCGCTCCACGAAGACCTAACTCTGAAAGTATCTTAAGCATTTGAGCATTGGTCTTATTTAACTCAGGCACTGCATCGTTTTTCTTTTTTCCCTTTTGATTACCGCCATTGTTATATGGCACTACCACTCCGTTTTTCTTTATCTCTGCGATTAACATGTTTTTTATGTCCCAAAGTGCCAGGTAGTCATCTACTAAAGACACATAGTACTTTTGTGTAAGTCCTTTTTCGTTTAATTGGGCCAATAGGTCTTTTTTTATTAATTCTCTTTCTTTATTCATGCTACCACCTTCTTTAATTTGCACTTTACCTTACACCAAATGTTTTTTATTACACCTTATGTGAGAAGTGAAAAAACTTGCGAAGCCAGAAGTCGGTCTCGGTCGATTTCGCTCAGGAAAAACTCGTTTTATTTTCCCCGGGGCTTTTCTCACTCCCACTTTTCCCCATGATAAGAATTGATAATCTCAAAATTTTTCAATCTATCAGGATGCTTAGCTTCGTGACAGTCTCTGCAAAGACTTTCCAAGTTCTCATCATCAAGTGCCAAGCTCGGAAAGAATTTATATTCCTTCACGTGATGCACTACCGTAGCACGGCTCACCTTACCAAGCTTCTTACACTCTTGACACTCTCTGTTGTCCCTGTCCAGGATTTCTCTTCTCTTCTTTTTCCAAGCATAAGTCTTATAAAAATTTTTGTTGTATTTTTTTAAATACCTGTCAATAGGGGGTGCCATCTTTTTATCAGTTCCTTCATCATACCCCGGTCTTTTATTCGCCCCCTCATATCAAAAACCCCCTTGGCATTGGGGGTCTTCAAAAGGAGGTGTTACTACTTGTCTATGAAACAAAGTAAAAACAAAAATAAAATATTTTAGATGGAAAATATGAATGTATGTTCTTCAAATTCTCACACTTATATTATCTCACATTCCATTGGTTATTTTGGTTAAAAAGGTACCATCTTTCAGTTTTACTCAAATTTTTTAGGAAATTTCTCTTTAAAAGCCTCAAGAGCCCACCCATGAACCCTCTTAATGTAACTCTGCCCGTAGTTATACTCCTGACTAATATCAATCAAACTCTTGCCGATGATGTAATAATTAATCAGCACCAACACTTGTATATTGCTGTCAAGAGTTTTAATTTCACTTTCAATCTCTTGTCTTAATCTCACAAGCCTGTCGACTTCCTTGTCAACCTCATGCTCCATGGCATCTATCTTGGCAATTATTTCCGTGAAGTCAAAGGAGCTGCCACCTGAAGTCTTATCCGCCTTGAGTTCTACAGAGGTGCGGTAAAGCCTTGCTTTTAAAGTAGAGATGGACTCTAAGTTGGTATTTATTAAATTGTCCAAGTCTTTTATCTGACTCAAATAATCTTTAGGAGTCTTCCACTTTTCCTCGCTCATCGTCCCGTCCTTTCTTTATGTGATGAATTTTTGATTCAAGCATGGTTAAATTTATGCTTGCATCGACTATTTCAGGCTCTCCTACCTTCCACCGTTGTTTTTTGCTCATGCCGGCACAGTGTCTTCTTGATACCGCTCGCAAGTTTTCTATGCTGCAATTTTGTCTGTTGCCGTCTAAGAAGACTACATTAAATCCTTCTTCAAGCTTGCCGTTGTGCTTTTCCCACACTACTCGGTGCTTCAGTTCCCACTTGTCAGGCTCTTCCGTTTTCACATACACATACCCGTCTACCTCTACTCTTTCAGATCCTACAGGCCTTGTGTTCCAGGTAACATTCCCCTTCTTAAAAGTGGTGCCTTTTATTTTCTCCCAAGTCTCAGGATCCATTGGCCGTCCCTTGTTCCAAGGTGTTAAACCTTTTTTAAAGCGTCCGGAGTTTTCTTTTTTGTACTCAAACCCATAACGGATCTTTGCACTTTGAAGCATTCCCTTAGTGACTTCTATTCCGAATTTCTCCTTTAGCATTTTGGAGATCTCTTTATTTGTGTAGTCGGGATATATTTCTCTCAAATAGTCCACAACTTCGTCTGTCCAAATGGAATCTTTGATTTTTCCCATTTCAATTACCTAACATTTTGGGAAGTTTTTTATCTATGTCCATTCTGTCGTCTTGAAATTTTACGGCTTGAAGGACAAGGCCGGCATTGTCAATTATTTTTCCTGAAACATTTACAATACTTTGCGCCCTTTTGATTTCCTTTTCAAGTTCTTCTTCCGTCAACTCTTCGTCCCCTAAGCGCTCAAGTTCCGCAAATAAGTGGTTGTTTAAATCCGATAATGTGTTTTTCATACTTCCTCCTTTATTTTCTTTATTCTTGCTTTCAAACTTTCAAGTACATAGGTCTGTGCCTTTTCTTTGTGGCGCAGTGCCGCCATTACGTCTTCGTCTCTCGTTCCCTTTGTGACAAGATGATGGACGATGACTTTTTCTCTTTGTCCTTGCCTGTGAAGTCTTTTATTGGCTTGCACATATAGTTCGTAGTTCCAATTTAAGCCGAACCATAGGACGTGATTTCCGCCTTCCTGTAAATTCAGGCCATAGGCACTTGAGGCGGGATGTGTTAAAAGCACGTTGATTTTACCTTCATTCCAGTCCCTTTGGTCTTCCTTGGTCTCTAACTTTCTAAAGTTTATCTTGGCTTTTTTTAAAGCCTTTGAAAGTCTGTCGTAGTCGTGCTTGAAGTTGTAAAAGACTAAGACATTCTTCCCTTGAAGCTGTTCCAAGGTCTCCATAAAGGCTTCGATTTTGCAATTGTGAATTTCGTGGACCTCTTTTTTTTCATCGTAAACTGCTCCGTTTGCAAGTTGCAGTAATTTCGTTGAAAGTGCCGCCGCCGATGTGGCATCTATTTCGTCTTCAGCATCTATTTCAAGGACCGCTTCTCTCTCCATGGTCTTATAGGCTTTTTCCGCCTTTGGGGTAAGTACCACCGGGATAATATTTTCCGTACATTCCTGAAGCTCCAAATAGTCCTCGGCTTTCATGGAGATACAAATATCCGAGATTTTCTTTGTCACTTCTTCTTTCGTGAACTTCTTAGGTGTAAAGTTGAAGCCCATGTAGTCACTGTCAAAATAATTTGCCCTGTATGAGTAGTAAGACGGGCCAAGCCTTTTGCCTTCGTCAAGTAAGTAGACTTGCGCCCACAAATCAAGTAGGCCGTTGGGACTTGGGGTGCCTGTAAGGCCTACAAGCTTTTTAATGTGTGGCTTTATACTTGCCAAGGCCTTAAATCTCTTGGATTGTGAATTTTTAAAACTTGAAAACTCATCACACACCACCATGTCAAATGGCCAGTCATTTTTATAAAGGTTTACAAGCCACACCACGTTGTCTCTGTTTATGATGTAAATGTCCGCATCTTCTTGTAGGGCTTTTATCCTTTGCTTTTCCGTCCCTAAGACTGTAGAAGTTCTTAGGCTTGAAAGCTCGGACCACTTTTCGACTTCATTTTGCCAAGTGGCTTCCGCAACTTTTTTTGGTGCTATGACAAGGGCCTTCTCTATTTCAAAAGTGGAATACATTAAGTCCTTTATTGCCGTTAAAGTGATTAAGGTCTTACCCAAGCCCATGTCCAGGAATAGCCCCAAATTCTCCGTATTTAAAATTTTTTCTGCACAATATTTTTGGTATTCATGTAGTTGTAATTTCATTAATAAATTCCTTCACGTCTTCCATGCCATAGAGGACTTTCACTTCGTGGCCAAGTTTTTTAAATCTGTGAATTTGTAGTCTTTGAAGTTTGGAAAGTTTTCCTACCTCGGTTTTAAGCTCCACAAAGTAAATCTTGCCGCCGGGTAAAAATATTATCCGATCCGGCACACCTGACTGTCCCGGTGAAATAAATTTATAAGCTCGTCCTCCCAAGTTATCCACAGCATCCTTCAAATATTTTTCTATTTCTTTTTCTAACATTTCTTACCTCGTTTTTATGGTACAAACTGAACAAGATTTTCCTATATATACCTAAATTAAAGAAATATAGATATTTATGTGTATTATTTTCTATATTTTCTTCTTTTAGACACTCAATGGTAAAAGTCAATAGTTTGTACCATAATCTATCTACACATGATTTTTACTTGATTTGCCATGGAACAAACTTTTCAGAGTTTGTACCACGGCATTTTCTTCATTGGTACAAAGTTTTTAAGAGTTTGTACCATAAATTTGAATTTTATTTTCTTGTTTCTCTTCTTTTTGAAATGTTGATAACTTTTTCAAAAGTTTGTACCATAAACCTTTAAAAACCTGTATTTTATCAACTCTTTTTTGCTTTTTTCTTTGCATCTTCAAAATTTAAGACTTTTATCCTTTCAAAGCCTCTTTGCCTTCCATAGGGTCCAAAATAAACCGCCTTAGGATTTCTCTTCCAACCCTTAATTCCGGTCAGAATATTATTTATCTCAATGGAGTCTCTCTTTTTCAAATACTTTATATCTCCGCCGAAGCATACTTGCCAAACTTCCGCCACACAAACTTTCTCCCTTTCTACAAGTTCGATTTCTTCCATGGCTTTAAAGGTGCCTGCCATAAAGGCTCTTTGGTCCCTTGGGTCCATGTCATACCAGCCCTTGGGGATCCTCTTACTCAAAAATTCAGTGACCATGCCCTCTTTCGGGTCTACGTCACGATAAAGGTCTTGCATCTCAAGGGCGATTTTTTCCGCTTCTTTGGATAGTATTAATGGCTCGCCCAACATGTGGAGATACCTTGCTTCCGCCCAAATTTGGTCTACTTCTTTGTCTAAGTCTTTGAATATATCTTTACTTTTGGGTAGTTCCCCTACCCTTATGGGCCAAAAGCGGCGTGATCCTGTGGCATCTTTTAAAAAGCTTTCTGAGTTGGTGGATCCGAAGAAGACACAACGGCGGGGGTACTTGTTTGTCCTCTTGCCATAGGCTTCTCTGTAAATGTCATGGGTCTTTGATAAAAACTGCTTTACAATTTCCGTCTCCGATTTTGTCATGGCGGACAACTCTCCTACTTCGTTTATTAAGGTGCCTTGGATAAGCTCCGCAGCATCTTTGCCTTCAAAGGTATAAAGGCTGTCGCTGAACCACTCTTTGCCAAGCTTCGATAAGAAAGTTGATTTTCCAATGCCCTGTGGTCCGGAAAAAACTATCATGGTGTCATACTTCACTCCCTGTGAGGAGTAGGCACGGGAAATGGCCGCAACAAGGGACTTTTTCATAATCTCTTCGGCATAGATACTCTGTTCCGCTCCAAGGTAGTCGTGAAGTAAGGTCCCTATTCTTGGTTTGTTGTCCCATTCTAAACTCTCTATATAGTCTCTAACTTCATTACGCCTGTTGTTAAAAGCTACGACTTTCAGGGCATTTTCGATTTTGTCTTTGCCTGTAATGTCGTACTCTTTCTCTAAACGAAGTGTCAATTGTGCATCGTCCACATCTGACCAAATCCTCGTCCCTTCTCCTTTTTCCCAGGGAAGGGGAAGTTCTACCATTCCACGGTTTCCAAACTCATCAAAGAAGATTTTACCTTTGAACTTTGGGTCGTTGTTTAAAATTAAGACTATATTTGCAATGGTTTTTTCGTAGTTTCCTCTACTGTCTATTGTCAGGTGTTCTTTCCAGGAATTGTCCTCTTTCTTTTCTTCCTTCTCTTCTTTAGATGCCTCTGTGGGCTCACCATCTACATACTCAAAGTATTCGCTTGACTGTTCCTGCTTTTCTTCGTTCATGGTGGCGGTGACTTTTTTGTCCGCCCTTGCAAGGTCTTTCATGGCCTTGGTAGAAGGTAGGGAAGTTACAGGTGTACCTTCAGCTGCTTTTTCGTCTAAGTTGCCGAATTTGTGAAGTCTTACCATGTCCCAAGCGTTGACAAGCTGTCCGCCGCATGGGTCTGTGGCATGGTGGGAATAGAGAAATTTCCCGTCCTCATAGACGATTGCTCCGCCCGTTGTTGAGCCTTCAAGGTAGGTGAAGCGTGTGCTTTCTCCCGTCTCTTCATAGGCCTTTGGGATAAAGGTGTCCATGGCGCCGTATATATCGTAAGTCCTACAAAAGGCGCCTATAAGTCCGCGTTTTGTTGTCGGGTCTTCCTGTCTCGTAATTTCCCTTTTGTGGCCAACGTCCACACCGGGGACTTGTGGCCATGAGGAAATGTCCCTCCAGTCCTTGTAAGTCTTTAAGATTAAGTCCACCTTTGCAAAGGGTTTGTCTTCATAGGCAAAGACATACTCGGAGTCCTTGGAGCATGATGGCCAGTACATAAGTCTTGAAGGCTCAAAAGTTGTCGGGTCCGCCATGGCAATGCCGATTTTCGCCGCAAGATAGCGGGCAATTGGTTCGTACTCGTCCACAGTCATAGATCTGTCCGTGGGGAATATTATTCTAAGTCTCGGCTTTTCCGGGCAATGCTTTCTTGTAGAGTACATGACAAAGGCACACTGCAAGTCCATGACTTTTTGTAGGACTTCTTCCGTCTCTCCATTGGCGATATTGTCAAAGTCCAAGGTTATTAAATCTCTAAACTCTACATTTGCAGCCTTTCTCCTCTTGCCTTTTAAGGCACCTCCTACAAAGCCTCCCACGTCTTTTATGTCGTCCTGCTTTGACTTGGGGTATTTCATGTACTCGGCATAGGTCTCAAAGGTCCTCTCAGGTGTCCTAAGTCTTTCTATAAATTCTGTGTATAAAAGCTCCTGTCTTTGCCAGTCTGTGGACTTTCTACCGGCGCCGACGGAGATTGTAATTTTTCGATTCTGTGTCATAATATCAGTCCTTCATATAAAAGCTGCTTTCAAATCCTGCACCTTTTAAGATAAGGCCAGGTGCCCATGGAATTGGCTCGGCAAGGACGGCATTTATTTCGTCCAGGTGAATGTCTTCCCTTGCCTCCATTACCACTTCGTCATGTATGTGCATGACTACAGGGTCATCAGGGTACTTTTGCCAAAGTCTTAAAAGTGTTTCCGCAAGGCAGTCTCTTGCAATGGCTTGAACACAGTTTTCCGTGAGTTTTCCGCCGTAGGTTGACTCTTCTTGGAATTTCCGATTGACTCCTATGCCCATAAAGTGAAGGGAACTTCGGCCAAATTTGTTTTCTTTAAGATGTGGCTTCGGGTAGTAAAGGGATCTCCCTGATGGAAGTTTTATCTCTAAAAAGCGTAAGTCGTAGATAGGATCTACAATGTAGGTGAGTTTAAGTCCACGGACTTCTTTAGGTTCTCCCGACTCAACCGCTTCTATTGCCGCCCTGTCTAAGTCATACCAAAGTCTAACGATGTTTTGATTGGCGGCTCTCCAACGTTCTTTAATGTCTGTCAGTTCAAGGTCTGTAAGTCCCATTTTGTCTGCACCCATGGCTTTAAGTGCGCCTTCTCCCCCTTGGTAGCCAAGGGCAAGGGTAGCAACTTTGCCTTTTTGCCTGTAGGCATACTCGGGGTTGCCTTTTTTTATCTTCTCAATTGGGATGTCAAACATTTGGCTTGCCGTGGCTTCATAAATCTTGCCGTGTGAGGCAAAGACTTGGTTCACCCACTCTTCCCCCGCAAGCCAGGCAATAACTCTCGCTTCTATGGCGGAGTAGTCGGAGACGATGAACTTCTTCCCTTTTTTCGGGACAAAGGCTGTCCTTATGAGTTGCGATATTGTGTCCGTCACATTTCCGAAGCAAAGCTCCAAGGTCTCTTTGTCTTCAGCTTTTACAAGCTCCCTTGCAAGCTCAAGATTTTTGATGTAATTCCTCGGTAGGTTTTGAACTTGGACAAGTCGTCCCGCCCATCTTCCTGTGCGATTGGCTCCATAGACTTGGAGGAGGCCTCTCATTCTATGGTCTTCGCAAGCACAGTCAATCATGGCATCATACTTCTTGACACTTGTCTTTGAAAGTTCCTGTCTAAGCTGCAAGAACTCTCTCACTTCTTCGGGAAGGTCCTTTTGCAGCAGTTCTTCTACTGTGGCCTTGCGGACATTGTCCACTTCAGGTAAATAGGACTGTAGCCATGGGAGTATTTGTGCCACGGAGTTAGGGTTATCAATGCCTGAAATCTCTCTTGCCCTCTCCGTCTGTTCTTCCGTCAGGCGGTCGTTTATGTCAATGGCGCCTTTTACCAGGTCGAAATCTACTTCAACACCTGTTGCGTTCATTTCGTCTGAAAGTGCCCAAATTCTTCTCTCTCTTTCGGGAATTGGAAAGGCTTCAAGCCTTTTATAAATTTCCATTTCCGTGACCACGTCTTGTACGCAGTACTCTTTGAAAAGCGCCCACTTTTCAGGATCGTGGTGTGGTAAGTTTCTTCTCCTTCCGCCGTTTGCCTTGGTGGCCTTACAGGGGACGGAGAAGTGTCTGATTAAGGCTTTTCCCGTCCTCAGCTTTTGCTTGTCTTCGGGAAGCTCCAAGGCCTCTCCCGTGTTTGCAAGGCCTGCGGGAAGTCCAAGGTACATGGCATGAAACATTGTGCAATGCCAGGCCATTCTGTCTCCCACTTCAATGCCTGCGGCCTTTAAACAGTTGTACTCAAAGCTTGCATTGTAGGCGTGCTTTTTTACTTTGTCATCCGCCACGGCTTTTAAGATTTCAGTCGGGATCTCTTCCCCTTGTGCCAAATCTACGATCTGCACTTCTCCGAAGTCTACGGAGTAGGCAAAGAGAAGGACCTCAAAGCTTTCATCCAGGGCATACTTGTAAAGACCCGACTTGCCTATGTCTACTTCGCAGTAGGTCTCTATATCTATTGACAGGTCCTTCATAGGTCTTCTACCTTGTACTTGAAGTTTGTGACCTTACTGCTTTGCTTTTTGTTTTGGATATAGACTCCGTCATCTATAAAAGCCTTGATTTGCTGAGGTGTTTCTGCGGATAGGATTGAAAGATAGCCGTCTACATATTCATCTTCTATTTCCAAGTTCAGTGTATATGTGAACTCTATTTGTAAGTTTTTCATGTGTCCTCCTTTAAAAAAGGGAGTCACAAACCGTGACCCCCCCCTGCATGTTTATAGAGGTAGTCCTGTCAAGGGGTCTACTTCTCCTTCAGACTCTACAGGCTTAAAGGCTTCATCTGCGTTGAAGCTGAAACCAAGGGCCTCATCGTCTCTCACTTTTTGAATGCCGTTTAAGCCGAAGCCTATGCCTTTTGATTGGTTGTTGTAGGCATAGATGGAAAGTGCCACATGTCCCCAGCAGCCTGAGTAAATTTGCGCTCTGTCCATAATAGGTTTAACTTGTTTGTCTACCAAAGTCGGCGGGTATTCCGCATTTGCTGAAGCTGTGAATACCCAGTGGCCTTTACACTCCGGTCCGTACTCCGATCCCGTGGGAGAAACTCCGTCTCCGTCATGGATTGGAAGTCTCGGCTTTGCCACTCCTTTTAATTTTGTGTCTCTGTTTGCCGCGATTTCTTCTTGAATTGCTTGCATTAGCTCTTCATATCCCTTTGCATCACTCTTTGGGAGTAGGCAAGTAACTGAGTACTTTTCCACTCCTTGAGGTGTCATCTTGGGTTCAAATACATTTACATACGATAGTCTTACAGGTCTTGTTGTGATTTGTGCCATAATATTTCTCCTTAATTAATTTTTTCAAAGCCTAAGTCCTTGACATAGGCAGGTCTTTTGTCTGTCTCTTCTACTAAAGTCGGCTTGCCTTGGGGTTTTACGATTTCGTCTCCCATGATCTCGCCGAAGTCTTTTTTGCCAATTAGCTTTTCCAACTTTGACAAGCTAAGAGGCTTCTTTTCGTACAAAATTGCTTCTTCGTAGCCTTGAGCCAATAACAGCTCCATGGCTTTTTCCGTGTCTTTGAAGGCTCTGATGGACCTTCCTTCCACTGCTTTGTAGCCGGGGATCTCTTCCCCTGCGAGGATTGCCCTTAGGGCTTCTTCTTCCAAGTCCTTTATCCACTCGGCAATGCCCTTTGTCTCTCTTAGGTATCTTGCAATGTCCTCATTTGAGATAAGGGCAAGGTCCATGGCCATTACAGGCCTTACTTCTTCCACACCCTTAAACATCGTCTTTGCCCTTTCGGGGCAACGGGACTTGGCCTTACAAAAGCGGCAGTGATCTCCTTGGGATAATCTCTCCGATCCTCTAAAGGCTTCTTCCGCAATTGGCTTCACCGTGCCCGCCCATGTGAGTAAGTCCTCTGCTGTGATTTCCCAGTCAAGGACTGAGTTCAGTCGGGGTTGGATAATAGTGAGCCTTACTTTTTTGATGTCGTAAATAATGCCGTAGGCTTTTAAGGCGCCAAGTCCGTAAAGCATGAGCTGTGGGTTGTGTTCGGGACTTACGGGGACTCCTTTGCCATACTTTAAGTCGATGACTTGCATCTCGTCTCCGTAAATCATTACACAGTCGCAGGTGCCGAAGCCTTCAGGTACCCAGTTTGAGAAGTCCACTCTTTCTTCGATGTTGATGTAAGGCGCGTGTGGGTAGGCAAGTGTCCTTTTTATGATCTCGTCCGTGTAGGTCTCTACGTGGCCGTCCATCTCTTTTGAGTAGTATGGTGAGGCTTCTATCTTTTTTAGCTGCGTTTTTGTAGGCTTTTTGTTTTTAAGCCTTGCCTTTAGTGTGATTTCCGCCAAGGTATGTGCCAAGGTGCCTTCCTGTGCATACTCCGATGTGGTGTAGGGTAAATTCTCTTCAAGTGCTACGGATCCGGGGCAAGCAAGCCACCTGTGTGCCCCCGATGCCGATAACTTTGCGTGATGTGTGGGCATTTTATCCCTCTAAGCCTTTTAGCTTTTCAGCAAAGGCTTGATAATCTTCTTCTTTGAGTTCGGGTAGGCTTGATACTCCGAAGTTTTTTAAAAGACTTGCAAGCTCTGCCCTTTTGCCTCCACGTGCCAGGTTTGCAGAGGCTGTTTGTATTTCTTCAAAGGTGTAAGTGGCTTTTTCTTCCTTTGGTTCAGCCTTTGCTTTTGTTTCTGCTTTTGTTTCTGTGGGCGCTTCTTTCTTTTCTTCTTTTACTTCCGTCTTTTGTACTTCTTCTACGGCATCTATTGCTCTTTGTCTGTCTTCGTCTATTTTGTCGGGTTGGATGACTGCATACACTTTGCCAAGGCCTTCCAACACTTTGATAAATCTGTCTTCAAATTTTACGTTTATATTGATTTCCATAGTTTCTCCTTTCGTGATTTTCGTGATATACTTCTTGTGATGATTAGTATCTTTCATTGCGACTTATAAAGGCTTGTGTCTGCATCACTATGTCACGGGTGCAGGCTTGCAAGCTGTCGCCATAAATGTTTATCCTTAAAACTTTGTCGTAGTTTGCAAGGAGAAATACCAAGACTTCCGCTTCTTCGTAGTAGTGATAGTCCATGACATCGCTGAATGTCAGGTCTTCTACAAGCCTTGTGAAAAAAGGCCAACTTTCAATTCTTGCCTTGTGATGTCCGTCCTCAATATCTGAAAGATATTTACTTTCTATTTTCTTGCTTATGCTCATAGATCTTCCTCTTTTACAAAAGTCCCGTTTATCGTTTTGCCTTTTCTGTCCTTTATCTTGTCGTATGCCATTGCAAGGCAAGTCTGCGGGCTAATGTTCAGCTGTTCACACAAGATGATGAGTGTGACAAATACGTCTCCCATTTCGTCCATCATTCTCCTTTTCAGACTTAAACTTATAGATCCGGGCATTTTCTTATCGGGATATTTTATTTTGTAGCGGTAAAGGTACCCTGTGACATTGTCCATCTCTGTCTTAAACTCAATGGCTTCTTCCACGAATTTCATAAATTGCTTCTCTGCATTTTCTTCGCACAACAGATGATGCGTGTCCGCCCAATCCACTATGCATGCCTGTAATTCTTCAAAATTTTTCAATCTTCGTCCTCCTCATCAAACATATCTATCTGATCGCTTCGTACTTTTTCTAAAATTACAATGTCGCCACACACCTTTAGCTCCATGTCTCGATAGGCTCCTTCGCCGTCTATACCGGATTTCTTTTGCAAGTTGGTGCCTATCTTGTAGGTGAAAGCAGGCATTTTATAAACTGTTTCTTCTTTCTGTGCAACTACAGTCCCTATTTTCAATTTAAGGGAGACATCGCCTTGTTCAAATTCTCCTTTTGCTATTTTTTCTCCTACTTGAACTATGGCAGCATTTAAAGCCATCTGCATGTCTTCAAATTTTTCATCCTGTAAACTAAAAATTCTCATTCTGCCACCTCAATTTGATTTACCAACTTTTTGCACATTTTAAGAGTGTACTCTTCGTCTTGCTCATAGGGGTTGTCTTCCGCATGTGCACAGTCAAATCCCAACAAATATCCGTCAATACCATCAATCTCTCCGCTGAAGGTCAGCCCTCCGTGGACGTCAAATTTATCCTCGATGTCTCGGTAGTCTACTCCATAGAATTTACTGTCTTTCGGTATCACTACATAGCCGCAGTACCAATAGCCCGGCATACTGAAAATATTCATGCCACCTTCTAATTCTCGAACTATAATTCTGTAATTTTTATAAATCTCATCTTTTACTATTCTTTCGCCAATCATTTTTCCACCTCTAACTTTTATAAATCTTGTACGCAAAATATAAACTTGCAATGGTGATTACTATAATTGCTAAATCACTCATCTTCTACCTCACAAAATACTAACTGCTACGCCGGCAATTAACACCCATACAACAAAACCTATTGCCGTTACTATTTCTTTCCTTCTCTCTAACCTATCTTTTTCTTCTCTCCAGTCTTTGTATGCTGCTTCAAAGACTTCTCTTCTTACGTCTTTTTGGTAGCTCCAAATGGTAGCTTTTATTACCTTTTCCTCAATACTCATAATGTCCTCCTAAAGTTTTATTCCGTTTTTTGCTTGATCTTTCAGCCAATCTTCCACGTCTTCTTTTATAAAGTAAGTGAAAGTGCCGTTTCTGATACATGGAAAGTCTTTAAATGTTCTTGCCAAGGTCCTTATTTTGTGCTCCCCTACAGGGACTTCTCTTGCCAACTCTTTGGCTGTCAAAAGCTGCATCATTGTTTTTCATCTCCCTTTGTTGTTTTTATCTGTCTGCTAATCGGTCTGCTAAGTTGTCAATGCCTTTTTGCCTCCAAAATCTGTTGTCAGAACGAGAGTTAATTTGTTTATTTCTTCTAATAATTTCTGAATTTCTTTTAATTTTCCTTTTAACTCGTCTAAACCTTTTACTTTCACTCGCATTTTTAGGTACCTATTTTGCATTTGTGCTCTCCTTTCTTTTTGTTGCTAATTAGCAACTTTTAAATCAAAAAAAATTTGTTTGCGTCTAAATTATACTTGGCACAGATGATACGGACTTCTTCTATATTGAAGTCTTGATTGTTTCTGTTTATCTTTGTGCTGAAGGTCCCCTGTGTTATCCCAAGTAATTCAGCCACTTCTTTATGCTTGATATCGTGCTCAGCAAAATAGGCCTTTAATTTTCCATAGGACTTTTTCTTTTCTTCCACTCTTGTATCCTCCTTTCAAAAAGTTTCTTTTTAGCAACTGCTATATCTAATTATACTTTTTTATGTTTCGATGTCAACAACTTTTTTTAATTTTTTTAAAGTTTTTATTGTTTTTAAGAAACTTTTATCCTATAATGTTTTTAAAGAGAGGTGGAGTATGGATACTTTAGGAGCAAAGTTAAGAGATATTCGGAAGAAAAATAATTTGACTTTAAATGAGTTGGCTGAGCTTTTAAATAGAAAGTACGATTTGACTATTAATAAAAGTATGGTTTCAAGATGGGAAAATGACAAGGCCATTCCTATGAATACTTTTATTTCGGCTTATGCTAAGGAGTTTAATATCGACCTTAACTATTTACTTGGTCTTGACTCTTCCGACAGCATTAATATTTATAGATTTGAAAATGTATTTCCGGTTAAGACTAAGAGGATCCCCCTTTTGGGTGAGATTGCTTGTGGCAAGCCTATTTATGCAAGTGAGGACCGGGAAAGCTATATTGAGGTCGGCACTGATATTAAAGCCGATTTTTGCTTGAAAGCAAAAGGGGATAGCATGATAAACGCAAGAATAAATAACGGTGATGTGGTTTTTATAAGAAAACAGTCCGCAGTAGACAACGGGGAAATTGCGGCGGTCTTGATAGATGATGATGTAACACTTAAAAGAGTTTACTACCATAAAGATAAAAACATCATTGAGCTCCGAGCGGAAAACCCCAAGTTTCAAGCTATGATTTTTATGGACAATGAGCTTGATCAAATAGTTATTTTAGGTAAAGCTATCGCTTTTCAAAGCGATGTTATTTAAGGAGGATGCTATATGGGAAAGACCTATGATTTTTTAGTAAAGCTTTTGAAAATTTTAATTGTACTTGCAATTATTCTCTCAATCTTGGTATTCGTGAAAAATAATATTGAGAAGAAACAGATTAAGCAAGCACTAATTACGGTAGGTCATGAGTTACAAGCAACACATATCAACGGATATGGTGATAAGCAAAGTGATAATCAAGGTGTCATAAAAGCGGATATGGCTGTGAAAGATAGAGAAGAAATTTTTACGCAATGTAAAAAGGCTCTACCCAATTTAGGTCCGCAACTTGAAAAGTTAAGCAATTATTACACCACTTTAGCTATAGTTGCTACTCTCCCCGATGGAGACTTTCAAGGTCTTGATATTCCAATAGACCAAATTGACGAGATTGAGTGGGACAGTCTAAAGAATTTCGATGAGTTTTTAGAGTATACAAACACAATGTTTATACGATCAATTAAAAAGTAAGTAAATAAATAAAAGCCCCTTACTGTTGCCGCAGTAAAGGACTTTGAGATGATGTAATAATACATACCACCCGCTTGTATTATAGCACATCATCTCTATTTGATAAAATTGAGGTGATTTTTTTATGGCAAAAAATTCAAACGGCTTAGGATCCATCACTTATACCATGAGAGATGGGAAAAAATATTGGACCGGACGTATGTCTGTCGGCTTTGATGTAAATGGTGAGCTTGTCAGACGGTCCTTCTCAGGCTTCAAAAAAGCTGATGTTATTGAGAAGATGCAAGCGGCAATAAATGATGCCAACAATAATATATCAGGAATTGTAGATCCCGGCGATGCTCGGCTTATAAACTCCATGGAGTATTGGCTTTATAGTGTCAAGGTTAGAGAAGTTAAGGCAGCATCCCTTGTCAGGTATGGGCAATTATTAAGGCTGCACATTGAGCCCTTCCCTTTTTCAAAGTTGAAAGTAAAAGACGTTACAATACTAAATTTGCAGAATTTTATTAACAGTATGGCCGAACGTGAAGATGTGTCTTTAAATTTGATTAGAGATACTTTGTCTTTGATTAAGTCTTTCTTAGACTACACAGTAGTAATGGGTATGCTTCCAAGCAACCCCGCAAAATATGTTAAGGCACCTAAAATGGGAGCTCCTATTAAAACTAATGTAAAAAATGATGTTTACAGAATTTTTTCTGCGGCGGAACAACAACTGCTCTTGCAAGAATTTGATCTTGAGGATCCGGTGGAGCAGATGCTTTTTATAGACTTCTTCACGGGGTTAAGGCGTGGTGAACTAAGAGGCCTCAAGTGGAAGCACTATTATAACGGCACTTTCTATATAAGTGAGCAACTTAATAGGACTTACGACATTGAAGACGGCATGGCAAAGATAACAGGCGAAGATTTGCAAGACGTGAAATCCGTTAATTCTAATCGGGAAATTCCATTGCCAAAAATTGCTGATAATCTTGTACGGAAATTAAAAGTAGCTTGTATAGAAAAGCACTTGAAATTGGGCATCCCTTTTTCAAGTGAAAGCTATATCTTCTCCGACCACATGTGCAGGCCTATAGAAGAGAAGAGACCAAATAGGAGACTCCAAGCAATATGTAGACGACTTGGTATAGAAGAAAGGCCTTTGCATAGCATAAGGCACAGCTATGCTACAAGATTATTTGAGCAAAAGGTAGATATAAAAACAGTACAACACTTAATGGGACATTCCGACTTTAAGACAACACTTAATATTTACACACACGTCATGCCTGAAGTAAAAGAGAGCGCAGTATCAGCTTTGGATAAAATGTTTGGGAGTGGGATTTAGTTACCAACAGGTTACCAACATTTTGTAATTTAAGGACTGCAAAGCAAGTAAAATGCCCATTATTTTTTTAAAGGTGTGGAGTCCCTTTCTCCGCACCAATAACAGTTGCTTTAGATACAGCAACTGTTTTTTTATTTAATATTTCATTTCATAAAAAAAGACGACCAAAACTGTCGTCTAACATAGATCAAAATAAATCGGAATGACTGCCTGTTCTGTTTAAAATGAGTACAAGCTCATCATCATTAATCTCATAAATAAGCAACCAATCAGGAGCAATATGACACTCCCTCATATCTTTATATTCTCCCTGCAACTTATGATCTTTAAACTTTTTATCTAAAACCATACCTTTTGCCAAAGCTTCAACTACATCATATAACTTATTCAAATTATAGTTGCCGCTTTTTTTAATTCGTTTTAAGTCTTTTTCAAAACTCTTACGTACTTTAATCGTTCTCATAGCTTGTCAACATAATCTTTAAAAGCAGACATATCTTTAAATTCAGCAACAATAGGATTGTTTGCCTTAACCTTAAAAGGAATAGCCCTTTCACTTACTACGGCCTTGGCAAAAATATTAAAAGCAGTGGACATACTCATGCCGATAGAATCACACACTTCCGAAAAATCATTTTTTAAATTCTCATCAAGTCTTATATTTAGATTTACATTAGCCATAATAACACTCCTTTTGTAGTAATATTATATCATGTTGCGTGTATATGTAAATATATATGCGAATTTATTTTAATCAATAGAAATTTATATATCCCCTCAAATCAGTCTTATCCTGTCTAAGCTCCCCAAATAGGCAGTTTCTTTAAATACAGCAGATGTTTTTTTATTACTTACATACAAAAAAGCACTCGCCCTTGAGTGCTCTTTTCATATTAATATATAAAATCTGCTGACATTGTCCTTGTCAAAATATTTTTGAAGCTCATTTGCTTTAAATATTCCCTTGTCCGTGACAAAACCGTCTATGAGTTCAGGCGGTGTTATGTCAAAGGACGGGTATATTGCCTTTACTCCCTTTGCCGTATGGTCGCCCAAGACAAGTGATGGCTCTCTCAGTTCTATTACTATGTCGTCTTTTACTTTCTTTTCATAGTCGGGTATTCCCGTTACGTAAAATGGCACGTTAAATCTCTTTGCCACTATTGCGATTTGATGTGTGCCGACTTTATTTGCCACGTGGCCGTCCATAGTTATCGTGTCCGATGCGCAGGTAAATAAATCTATGCCTACATTTTCCATTAAATACGCCACCATGTTGTCCGTGATTACAGTGGTTTCAAATCCCATGTCGTTTATGCAGGTTGCAGTTAGTCGTGCGCCTTGGTAGTAAGGTCTCGTCTCCGCACAATAAAATTTTACATCCTTCCCCTGCTCTTTAAGTGTCCTTGTCATTGTACCGATAATTGTTTCGCCGAAGCACTGGGTGAGAACCTTGCCTCCGTCAGGAATTTTTTCGCATAAGTGCTTTGCCACTTTATTCATGGCGCTGTATCTTCTGTTTAAAGACTCAATGGCATCTTCAAATATTGCTTCTACTACGTCCTTGCCTTTTGCCATTGCTTTTTTTGCAGCTTCTATTGATCCTGTCGTGACTTTTTTCATTCTGTTTGCAGTTGTGGGACGTGCATTGGATATAGTGTGTGCCGCTTCTTCCAAATATTTTAGCTTCTCATCATTTGCCATGTCCCTTGCTTCATATGCTGCAAGTGCCATTCCCATTCCGGCTGCCGTATATGGGCCTGCTGACTGTGTCACCATGTCCGTTATGGCCTTTGCCACTTCTCTGTGGGTCTTACATATTTCAAATCTCACTTCTTTGGGATAGACACGTCTGTCAAGGATCTTTACTTCTCCCTTTTCGTACCATGCTACGTTTTCATATCTCAACATAAAGGGCATGTCATAATCTTGTCTCTTCATAGTCCCTCCTTCGTTTTTTTAGTTTATCACATTTTAAATGATGTATAAATATGATAGATTATATGTGAGGTGAACTATGAACTACAGAAAATTGTTAGTTGATTACGGCAATAAACTTTTAGATAGAAATTTGGTGGCAGGCACCAGCGGAAACATAAGCCTTCGAGGCGAGGACGAGGATACTTTTTACATCACTCCCTCAGGCCTCGACTATAGAGCCACAAGTGAAAAGGACATTGTAAAAATTCACAAAGACGGCACGCCCTATGACAAATCTCAAAGACCTTCCTCTGAATGGAGGCTTCACCTTGAGATTTACAAAAATTATCCCGAGTACAATGCCGTTGTCCACACTCATTCTACTTTTGCAACGGCTTTTTCCGTTGCAAGAAAGGATATTCCCTTAATACTTATTGAGATGAAACCATTTTTAGGTGGCAAAATTAAAGTTGCACCATTTTGCAATGCGGGATCTGCTGAACTTTCAATGTCGGTAATCCCCTATCTTAAAGATGCCAACTCGTGCCTTATGGCAAATCACGGAGTAGTTTGCTGCGGCAAGGATTTGGATGGCGCATTTTTGTCTGCGGAATATGTTGAGGACGCGGCAAAAATTTATTATTACGCATTGAACATCGGCGAGCCGAAAATTATCGGATAAAAAATAACCCCGAAGTCCATTTACCGGATTTCGGGGATTTATTAATTACTTAAATACGTCTTTGCATTCAAGTTCTTCTATTTTTTTGTCGTCATAGCCCAATGATTTTAATATTTCTCTGTTGTCGGAGCCGATTTTTTTGCCTGCAAACTTGTATTCTTGCTTCGTTTCGGAAAATTTAATTGGATTTGCAAATTGTTTTACTTTTTTGCCTGCGACATCTAACTCAACGATGAGTTCTCTCTCTTTAATTTGTTCATCTTCCATTAATTCGTTAATGTTAAGCACCGGCTCCACACACGCTTCAACGTCTTTGAAGATTTCCTTCCATTCATTTAAAGTTTTTGAAGCAATTTTTTCTTTTACAACTTCTTTTGCAGCAATATCCGTTGCACTTTCAGATTCAATGCCCAAAACTTCACAAAAAGCTGAATAAAATTTAGGTTCAAGAGCGCCGATACTTAAAAATCTGTCGTCCTTAGTCCTGTAAAAGTCGTATATCGATCCGCCGTTTAAAAGGTCTCCTTCTCTCGTTGGAAGTACTCCCGTTGCCAAGGCTTCTGTACCCGCCATGCTGTTGTATGGTGTTAAGCTGTCACACATGGAAATGTCTATATATTGACCTTTGCCTGTCACGCTTCTGTAGTTTACTGCTGCAAGTATGGCGATACAAGCGTTTTGTGCGCCTCCTGCCAAGTCTCCTATTTGCATACCGTAAAGCTTCGGGCCTTCCGCTTTTGATCCGCTAAATTCCATCATGCCGGATCTGGCAAGATAGTTAATGTCGTGGCTCGGTCTGTCTTTATATGGACCTGTTTGGCCGTAGCCTGAAATTGAGCAGTAGATAATATTTGGGTTAATCGCCTTTAAATCTTCATAACCAAGGCCTAACTTCTTCATAACTCCCGGTCTGAATTGTTCTACAACTATGTCGTATTCTTTGACCAACTCTTTTACTATTTCAATGCCTTCCTTTGTCTTTAGATTGAGAGCCAAAGTCTTTTTATTTCTGTTTAGCCACAAAAGATTTGGAGTTCTTCCGTCGATTTTCGGTCCATCGTCAATGACAAGGTCGTGCTTTGACGGCGATGAAATTTTAATTACATCAGCACCCATGTCTGCAAGAGTCATTGTTGCAAATGGTCCCGGTAGTAAAGTTGAAAAGTCCAAAATTTTTAAATTTGATAATGCGTTCATTTATTTCCTCCTATTCAAATAAAACAGCAGCCTCCGACCACAGGTCTAAAGCCGCCGTAAATTAACTTATTTTATGAGCATTCTGCCTATTTTATAGACGTCTCCTGCTCCCATTGTGACAACAGCATCGTCTTTTCTCAAATTATTTTCTAAAAATCTTACTATATCTTCAAACCTTTCCATGTAAAAGGCCATTGTATCTCTTTCAGCAATTGCTTGAACCAAGGTCTTGGAGTGAATATCTCCGTAGTCCTTTTCCCTCGCCGCATATATGTCTGTAATAATTACTACATCTGCCAAAGAAAATGACTTTGAGAAGCCTTCCAAGAGAATTTTCGTCCTGGTGAATGTGTGGGGTTGGAAAACACAGTAGAGTTTACCCTTTGTGGCGGCTCTTAAAGCCTTTAGGGAAGACTTAATTTCCGTGGGATGGTGTGCATAGTCGTCCATGACCATGGCTCCGTTTATTTCACCGACTTTTTCAAGCCTTCTGTGAACTCCTGTGTAGCCTTTAATGTTGGAAATAATTTCTTTAATGTCGATTCCGTTTACATAAGTGGCAGCAATTGCCGCAAGGGAGTTGTAAACATTGTGTTCGCCCATTATGGAAAGCTCAACTTCACCTTTTTTCTCCCCTTTAATAAAAAGATCATAAACAGGATGACCGAATTGGTCAAAGTGAATATTTTTTGCCATAAAATCCGCGTCGTTTATAATACCGAAAGTAGTTAAGTGACAATGGTTTACCATTTCCATTTCCTTGGCATAATCATCGTCCTCATTTAAAATCAAGTTATCTTCCGGCCCTAAATTTTTTACATAGCCTCTGAAAGTATCCACTATGTGCTCAATATTGTCAAAAAAGTCCAAGTGGTCTTCGTCAATATTAAGAATAATCGCAGTTGTAGGGAAATATTTCAGGACATTGGCCTTGTATTCGCAAGCTTCAGTCAAAAACAAATCAGTTTTGCCAATCTTGGCATTGCCATGAATGTCGTCCAGCTCTCCCCCAAGTAAAATAGTAGGATCTATGTCCAAATCTTTAATAATTTCAGCAATCATGGAAGTAGTTGTGGTCTTGCCGTGAGTGCCTGAGACTGCAATTGACTTTTTATAATTTTTCATCAGGCATCCCAAAAATGTTGCTCTATCCACTATGTCAAGCTTGCGTTTAATAGCGCCTTTAAGCTCTTCATTGTCCAAAGATATGGCGTCTGTATAGACAACCAAGTCCGCACCTTCCAAGTTGGCATCCACTTGTGTGTTGTAAATAGTGGCACCCAACTCCTTTAAGTTGTCAGTAATGTTGGAAGCCTTTGAATCACTTCCTGAAACAGTATAGCCATATGAGAGCAGAATTTTTGCAAGGCCGCTCATACTTATACCGCCGATACCGATGAAGTGAATGTGATTGTAACTGTGTGAATCTATATTAAAATCTTTCATTTTTCCTCCCCGATAGATTATAACACAATTAGGCAAATAGGGTTAATTTGAGTTAAATGAGAAAAAATTTTTAAATAGGAGTAAATAAATTAATATAATCGGGTATAAAAATAATAAGATAGGAGTGGGATATATGAAAATTACAGACATTAGAGTGGTAGTACTACAAGATAAGGGAAAGCTGAAAGGCATAGCATCAGTTGCATTTGACGATGCAATAGTAATCCACGACATAAAAATTTTAGACAATGGAGAAGATTGTTTCATTGCAATGCCAAGTCGCAAAGTCCCCAACGGTCAATACAAAGATATTGCCCATCCGCTGAACCAAGAGACGAGAACTATGATTCAAGAAGCAATACTTGAAAAATATAACCTTGCCGCATCAGAGCAAGAAGCAACAAAAACCGAAGAAGAAATTTAATAATTATAAGACAGTTAACACTTAGATCCCGAAAGGGATCTTTTTTTTGCCATTACAGGTGCTTGAAATATTGGCTCGTTGGTTCCTCCTTGTCCGTTGGCAAAGGAAATGTCATAGTAGAACTTTTTCCCTAAGTTTTGGAAATACTCTAAGACATCAACTCGAATTACTTTGTCACTTAGGATATCAACATCAGGATTAAATTATCCTAACTCCATAATTCTGTATAAAAAGTATTTAAAGATCTCATGCTTTGATGCAATTAGATGATTTATATCCTACTGAATATGTTTCGATTCTACACACACTATTCAAAAAATAATTAAAGGCTTTTAATAAAAAATCCTGACGAATTTTCTTCTTATAAACTCACAGGACTTATCTTTTATATTAAATTAATTCTTCCTTATTAAGTGTGTTAAATTTACACCTTAAATTATATCCGGCACTTCAATATATTTATAGTTAATATTTTTTTCATCCTTTTTAAATCTATCTATATATCTGTCCTCCATATAGTCCATCATAAATCTACCGGATCTATTAATATAAATCAGAATCTTATCTTTACTTTCTCTATAAGAGCTAATGAGAAGATCGGAAGAGCACACGTCTGA
>CABTXP010000007.1 GCA_902488815.1 uncultured Eubacteriales bacterium
ATTGTAAAAATTAATAATATTGTAAGAAGCCTTAACCCTCTCTTCATATTAACCCCTTCCCATTATTGTGAGAATTTTTTCAAATAATGTTTGAGAATATACTTCCTCTTCTACCATCTTGTCCCAATCTATTATATTCTCACCTTCTACAATGTAATCCGGCACTGCAACGCTGCCGTCTTTTCCGCTGATCATTGGCGAGAATTCTTCCACATCGTCTCTATATCTCATTATGATTTTGGCATTGGGCGCAATTTCACTTTGATTTACACAAATAAGTGTTGTGCCTCTTTCACCAATGCTTTCCAAAAGATAGTTTTCCACTTCATTTAATTTTCCGTTATCGCCTAAACTTAGCTCTTTAAGTTTAAATGTGGTGTTTTTCCACTTGGGCACCACTAAATAATATTCGCTGCCTATTAACACTTCACTGAGGTTTTCGCCTTCAATGTTGAAGTTTAAAAGAAGTTTGGGATCTTCGTAGTTGTTAAAGGATGCCTGCCACTGAAATAATTTTGACAATACATTGGGAAGGTCATATTCATTTGAAGCTTGACCCATGTAGATAATAAAAGCCTTTTTGCTATCGTCACTCAGGTCGACACCTAATTTATTTGCCATTCTTACATAGTGTGGATTGTACTTACTTCCGTAATTGTGAGATAAGTCGGCACTTGCCACATAGCTTCCCAGCTCTCCTAAGGATATTTCATTGTATAAAAATTTTAAACTTCCTCCTTCATCCAAGTAAAGCCTATTTTTGTCAGAGTTGTGTTCGTCCCAAAGCGCATCTATAGTTGCACCTTCCAAGTTTGCATAGTCATATGTATAGTGAGAAAGTTCCCCCGTTTCCTCGTTATACATTACGTCATACATTGCGCTGTATAACTTAAATTTACTTGCAATGGAATTTTCTATATCGGATAAAAATTCTTCCTCAGGTATGCCGTACATTTTAAGGACTTCCTTGTCGCTTAAAAGTTTTCCGTCGGGAAGAGAAAAGTTAAATACTTCGTTTTCATCTATTTCCATAGTCCAATAGTCCTGGGCTTTAAAATAGATACTTAAAATTTTATCATCTTCGTAGACGGAAAAAGCTCCGTAAAATCCGTAGAAATCCTCATCTTCCACTTCAGTCTTAAGATCTTTGTATGTATCTTCAAAGGCCTTTACAATATCTTCCATTTTTTTGTTCACTTTTTTGGCGTCGGGAGAATCAAGTAAAATTTCGGGAATATGTAAGCCGTTTACAGGATCTTGTAAAACTTTATCAAACCTCCCGTCAAATCTTCCCTTCCACACTTCTCTGTCCACGACGTTGTTGGACTTGGAAGAGCCGATAGTCGCCCCTGCGACTGTAGCCTTCTCTTCTTTTGCTTTTTCTGCAATCTTCTCGCTCTTTTGGGTTTCAGTCTCGTTCTTTTCTTCCGTCTTAACTTCTTGATCCTGTGGGCCAGTTTTCTGTTCGTCCTTTGCACACGCAGTTAAAATTAAAGTAAGAGACAAGAGAAAAATTGTCATAAGTTTAAAATATTTTTTCATCAGGCACCTCCTTTATTCTTACGTTTATTTTACTATATTTTAGCCTAATACTGTGAAAAACTTTTAAAATCTATAAGGCAAATCCGTGTAATAAAAAAACTATGGCGAACCATAGTTTATCTTACCCAACCTCGAAGCTTCATGGCTTCATATACTTTTTTAACTGAAACTAAGTATGCCGACTCTCTCAAGGTCAAATTTTTTTCTTCAGCCAAGGTCCAAATTGTGTCAAAGGCTTTTCTCATAGACACTTCCTGTCTTTCAAAGACTTCCTCTTCGCTCCAATAAAAACCTTGTATGTTTTGTGTCCATTCAAAGTAGGACACGGTAACTCCCCCTGCATTGGTCAAAATGTCGGGAGTAACTACAATATTTCTTTCTTTTAAAATTTCATCTGCATAAGGAGTTGTAGGTCCGTTAGCCGCTTCACATAAAAGCTTGCAGTTAAGATTTTTTGCAACATCTTTTGTAATTGAATTTTCCAAAGCAGCCGGGACCAAAATATCCACGTTCAGCGCCCAAAACTCATCAATTGAAATTCTCTTACTTCCCGGGAAATTTAAAAGGCTACCGCTCTTCTCCATGTAAGACTTTAACTCGTCATAGTTAAAGCCTTCATCGGAGTAAATTGCATAGGCACCTTCTTCCCTGTCCCATTCGGAGACGGCAACAACCTTTGCGCCGTTTTCCGACATATTTTTTACAGTAAAGTTGCCGGCGTTGCCGAAGCCTTGAACTGAAACCCTCGCATTTTTAATATCTATGCCAAGCTTTTCAGCTGCAAATTTGCCGATTAAATAAATACCGTAGCCTGTGGCTTCGCTGCGACCTAAGGAGCCGCCCCACTTAGGATCCTTTCCTGTAAAGACACCTAAGTTTGCGCTCTCACCTGTGAGTTTTAGATACTCGTCTAACATCCAGCTCATGATTTTGCCGTTTGTTCCCACGTCGGGAGCAGGCACGTCAATTTTTTCGCCGATGATTTTGTAAATTCCTCTCACATATCCGCGAGCCACTTGTTCCAATTCCCTTTCGCTAAGCTCAGCCGAGTTTACAATTACGCCGCCCTTGCCGCCGCCGTAAGGTATGCCCATTATGCCGCACTTAAAAGTCATCCACACGGATAGAGCTTTGACTTCGTCATAATTTACATCATGGTGAAATCTTATCCCGCCCTTGTATGGGCCCACGGCGTTGTTGTGTTGACTTCTGAAACCTTTAAAGAGTTTTAGGCTTCCGTCATCCATTCTCACCGGGATATTTACTTCCATCACACGCTGAGGCTCACTTAAAATTGTATATACATCGTCATTGTATCCCAAGACATCACAGGCATTTTTAATCTTCGCCTGAGCACTTTCAAAGGGATTTAAATTTTCTGCAGTCATTTTTCCTCCTAAATAAATTCCTTACAATAGAATTTTACCATATATAAAACCTTTCGGCATGAAAATTAATACGAAGTTTTTATCGTTATTCGATAAATATTTATTGCAATTCAAGAAAAATAGGTTTAATATAAAAATAAAGGGAGGTAAATATGAAATCAATTAGAGTAAAATTTATCGGCACCCTTTTAATAATTGCAATTGTAATTTTGTCGGGTGCCACTTATCAAATCTTTAAGTTTTCAAATATCATGGCGGAAAATTTGCCCATGTTTATGAATATGAAGTACCCCATGCTCTTTATATGCGAGGGAATAATTGTTGCATTAATTATTGCTATACTATTCGGGCTCTTAGCCCTTATTAAGTACGGAAATGACAAAATTTTTGAGTCGGGAATGTTGTTTGACCTTCAACTTACATCCCTCTCCTTTTTCGGAATATTTTTCCTTTCAATCCTTGCAATAATATTTACAAATTTTAATTTAGACGGCTCAATTACCAACTTAATCTTTATCGGCTCTGCAATTGTCTCCATGTTGGTGGCGCAAATTTTTCTTCTCCTGTGTGACCTTATCAAAGAAGGTATCGCACTTAAAGAAGAAAATGATCTTACAATTTGAGGTGTGCTATGGGAAAAATAATTGTAGATTTAGATGTGGAACTTGCAAAGAACAAAATGTCTTTGACTGAACTTTCGGAGCAAGTGGGCATAACCATTGCCAATCTCTCAATACTAAAGACGAACAAGGCAAAGGCGATAAGATTTTCCACCCTGTCGGAAATTTGCAGAGTGTTAAATTGCAACGTGGGGGATATTTTAAGATATGAAGGTGATGAAAATGAGTGACAAAAAATTTAAAAAAATTTTAATCATAATGTTTGTAATTTTCTTGGCAGCAGTTCCTCTGTTATACTTCCTTTCAGACAACAGAGAACAGGCTGTAAAGGAAGTGGAAAATGAATTCGGCATAAAACTTCCTGCAAGTGTGAAGCGTGAAAGAGAGCTTCGAAAAGAACCGAGCTTTCACGGCGACGGTGCAGCGGCAATATTATTTACCGTGGACAAAGCTGATATAGATGAAATAAAAGATGAGCTAAAGAACTATGAAGCTACGGGAGACAAAAACAAAGTCTCGCAAATTGAATCCTGTCTTAAATATGTACGAAAAAAAGGCTTTAAAGCCTCTTGCGATTTCACTAAGAACGTGTACTTTAAACCCACATCGGACAATGTATATTACGACATGTACGGCAACTTCGTCGCAATAATTATAAGTGAAGACAAAGGGGAAATATTATTCTTACAGTGGGACTCATGAGGAGGTTCATATGAAGAGAATTTTTTTGGTGGCAGTGCTCATTGCACTAATACTTACAACCGGCTGCGCAAATAAAGATGAAACACACCTTAACATTGACGTTAATCAAGTAGATGAAGTCTCTATCACCACGCAGATGACAAATCCCGTGGCGGAAATTAATTTAGACAAAGACAAATGGGAAGATGTAATTGACAAGTTAAACTCATATTCCCTTAAAGAAATTAAATCGGAAGACAAAAAGGGATGGGAATATTTGTTTAACATTAAGACAAAGGATGAGCTGTTACAAATTTCCCTGTCTGAAGACAGAATAAGTGTAGGAGAAAAAGAATACAAATGTAAAGACTACAAGAGCGAGGACTTTATCTACCTCTTTAACGACGTTGGGAATTAAATAATAAAATTAAAACAAGAGAGTGCTGTCTAAACAGTACTCTTTTTTATAGCCCGGAATTTTATATGGAAGATTTATTATAAAATAATTTTCGCCGAAATTTTTAAAAAAATTCCTCACAATTTTTTGCACAAAAAAACATGGCCCCCTATTGAAGACCATGCTTGTTAATTAACTTATTTCATTTCTTTTAAGTCGTCTGCTATGATTAGTTTTGCGCCTGTAGCTTCTTGTACTTGTTCTACAGTGTATTCAGGATTAATTTCTACTAATTTAATTCCCTTGTCAGTTATAACCATAACGCCCATTTCAGTTACTATCATGTCTACGCATTTAGCTCCTGTAAGTGGAAGGTTGCATTCTTCAAGGATCTTGTGATTTCCTTTTTGAGTGTGTTCCATAGCTACGATAACTTTCTTTGCTCCGGATACTAAGTCCATTGCTCCGCCCATGCCTGGAACCATCTTCTTAGGAATCATGTAGTTTGCAAGATTTCCTTTTTCGTCTACTTGAAGTGCGCCTAAAACTGTCATGTCAAGGTGTCCGCCTCTGATTAGACCGAATGATGTTGCTGAATCGAAAAATGCTGCGTGAGGAAGTACTGCTGCCGGTTGTCCACCTGCGTTTACAATACCCGGGTCTGCATCTTCTGCTGACGGTGCAGGACCTGCTCCTGTATATCCGTTTTCGGCTTGAAGTGTTACGAAAACTCCTTCAGGTACATAGTTTGTTACAAGTGTCGGAAGACCGATACCTAGGTTAACTACGTCGCCGTCTTTTAATTCTTGTGCTACTCTTTTTGCAATAAATTCTTTAATTTGTTGTTTATCCATTGATCTTACCTCCATCCACAATGTAGGATACAAGTACGCCGGGAACTCTAACATTGTCAGGATCCAATTCGCCGATCTCTACAACTTCATCTGCTTCAACGATTACAGTTTTTGCTGCAAATGCCATTACAGTGTTAAATGTTTGAGTGCTGCCATGGAAAATCATATTGCCGAATTTATCTGCTTTTTCGCAGTTTAATAAAGCTACATCAGCTTTTAATGGTTTTTCTAAAATCCATTTTTCGCCGTCAACTTCAACAATTTGCTTTCCTTCTTCAATTTCTTTACTTCCAAGACCAGTTTGAGTAAGTACTCCGCCAAGTCCGTATCCGCCTGCTCTTACTTGTTCTGCAAGAGTTCCTTGCGGTACAAGAATAACTTCTGTTTCTTCTTCAGACATTTGTCTTCCTGTTTCTTTGTTAGTTCCAATGTGTGAAGCATAAATTTTCTTAAACATTTTCTTCACTACCATTTTACCAACGCCCATGTCCACGAAAGATGTGTCGTTGCAAATAAGTGTTAGATCTTTAAGATCTGTATTTTCTACTATGTAGTCGATAATTTTGTTTGGACCCCCACATCCTAAGAATCCGCCAACCATAACTACGTCGCCGTCTTTAATTTGTGAAACGGCTTTTTCTAAATTGATTACTTTATCCAATATGTTCACTCCTTTGACATAGATAAATAGTAACTAAATGCCTAACTAAATTATAACACATATAAAAACAAAATTGTACTTAAAAAAATTCCATTTTTGTTTTTAAATTGTATTTTATTTTTTAAATATTGCCGCAATTTTTTGGAAGAAGGTTTTTTTCTCTTCCTTTCTTTCTTCTTCTTTATAGTCCGTTACCTTTGAAATAGCATATTCCATCATGTAGTCCTGAGATGAAAGTGATGACATGGCGTCTTCCGAATATATTCTGTCATAGTTTTTATTTGAAAGTAAAACTCTCGCCTTTTGATTGTCTCGCCACTGATATTCCACATAGTGTCTTAATTTTCTCTTTAACTTTTCGTCTTCAACAGGTGCCGCCACTTCTACTCTTCTGGTCGTATTTCTCGTCATTAAATCTGCAGATGAGATATAGTATTTGGCATCTTCTCCTTCGCCGAAAATATATATCCTCGGGTGTTCAAGATATCTTCCCACAATACTTCTCACTTCAATATTGTCTGTAAGTCCTTTTATGCCCGGTACCAAACAGCATATACCTCTTATGAGAAGCTTTACATCCACACCCTGTTGAGATGCTTCTGAAAGTTTTAGAATAAAATCCTTGTCTGTGAGGGAGTTGCATTTAAAAAATATTCTGCCGTCCTTGCCTTTTTTGATCTCTTCATCCATCATAGCCAAGAGTTTAGGCTTTAAGGTATGGGGAGCAACTAAAAGTTTTTGGTATTCACCGGTTAGATTGCCCATTTGCATGTCGTTAAAAAAGTCCACGGCATCTTTTGCGATAATACTGTCCGCAGTTATTAAAGATATGTCAGTATATTGTTTTGAAGTGGATTCGTTGTAGTTACCTGTGCCCACTTGAGTGATATACTCTATTCCGTTTTCGCCCTTCTTTGTAATTAAACAAATTTTAGAATGGCACTTAAAGTTTTCAATTCCATAGATTACATTTATCCCCGACTTTATAAACTCATCGGAATAGTCGATGTTATTTTGTTCGTCAAAGCGGGCTCTAAGTTCCATTAAGACCGTAACTTCCTTGCCGTTTTCAGCAGCTTTCATCAAATTGTATGCAATTTTTGAATTGGAAGCTAATCTGTAAATTGTAATTTTAATTGAAAGTACATCCGGATCTTCCGCCGCTTGGTTTAAAAGCTCGACAAACTGCCCTATGTCCTCATAGGGGTAGATAAACATTATGTCCTTTGATTTTATTTGAGGTAGCAAAGGTTTTGACATATTAAGGTGTGGATTTATCTGTGGTTCAAATTTGTAAAAAGACAGAGATTCCAATTCAGCCGAGCTCATATATGCCGATAAATCGAAGACGTATTTCATTTTCATCGGTGATTTAACAACAAAAATTTGCTTCGGCTCAATGTTAAGATTGCGACATAGAAATTCCTGCAGCTTTTTGGAAAGAAGTGTGTCCGTCTCAAGTCTTACAGGTTGCAATCTGTTTCTCTTTTTTAGAATTTTTTTCATAGAGTCTTTGTAGTCTAAATCCTCGTCTAAAATTTCAGACTCCATTGTGAGATCGGCATTTCTCGTAACACAAATAATGGCCGTGTTTTTAACTTGCCAATCGTGATATATGTCTTGAAAATAATATTTAATAATTTGTTCCGTTAAAATGTATTTAATGCCATGTGCATTTTTAAAATGGAGAATCGGCTTTAAATACTTGGGTATCGGCAGCAGGGCAATTTTTTCTCCCATTTCGTTTGAAATTTCCGCCACTACACAAAATTGTTGGTTTTCTATAAATGGGAATGGATGATATGTGTCAATAATCATTGGCGAAAGTATAGGCTCTATATTGTGTCTGTAATGACTTTGCACTTCTCTAAGGTCTGTCTTTGACAAATCCTCTATATGAGCTTCCCATATTCCCCATTCTTTCATGGCCTGTGACACGCTGAAATAAATTTGATCTTTGACTTTTAACAAATCCTTTGTCTCTTTAAAAATTGCATTCAGCTGTTCCTTTGGACTCATGCCTGTCTTGTTGTCGTTTTCAGGGTTTTTAAGTAGAGATTGATCAGTAAGTGATCCAACTCTTATCATGTAAAATTCCGTCAAGTTACTTACAAAAATTGAAATAAATTTAAGCTTTTCATAAAGAGGCACTAAGGGGTCAAGGGCAATTTTCAAAACTCTTTCATTAAATTTAAGCCAGGACAGCTCTCTGTTTTGAGCTATGGCATAAATCTTCTCACCGGGTGATTGTTTATTGTCTTCAATTTCTTTTTCTTTTAATTTGCCGGCATTATTCATTTTCTTCTCCTATTTTCTCTTGTAGATATCCTTCTCTAATACTTTTATCGCTGATGAAAACTTCATCTACGGACAAATAATTTAATATTTCACTTAACACAATAAATCCTGTAGTTGCTGTGTGAATTCGTGAAGGGTTCACTTGAAGTAAAGTCCCTATAACTTCTTTTTTATTTTCCGAAAGTCCCTTTATAATTTCATCCAAGTCGGCTTTTGAAATGTACTTCGGATTTTCTGTTGACATAAGTTCCGAGGACAAATTTCCTGCGCACCTTATTGTGCCGCCGATTCCGTAGGCCGAATATTTCTTTTTAACAACAGGCGCCTTTAAAGTTTCTAAAGCCTCGCGAACTTCCTTTCTGATTTTTTTCTCTTCTTTTTTCGTGGGGAAAAGTCCTTCAACATAATTTGTAAAGGTGCTTAAAGATCCTTCAGGGATTGACTCTTCATAAATTATTTTCCCCTTGTCAATAATTGTGATTTCACTTGAGCCGCCGCCTATATCAAGTACAATTCCGCTGTCAAAGTTGTACTCACTTCGCACGGCATTAAGTCCCAAAAGAGCTTCTCTTTTTCCGGCTACAAGGTCAATTTCCACCCCCGTTTCTTCCTTCACTCTCTTTATAATTTCATCGCAGTTCTTTGCATTTCTTACAGCGGCGGTGGCAAAGACATACTTCCTGTCTGATTCAAACAAATCAATAATCTTGTTTAATTTTTCAATAGTCAGGACTAATTTGTTAATGCCTTTTTCGCTCATAGTCTTTTTATCTATATATGATGCAAGACCTGCCGTAACTTTCTTTTGAATAAGAGGTAAAGTCTTTCCGCCTCTTACAAGGTACATATTTAATCTTATGGTGTTTGAACCTATGTCTATAATTGCGTACTTCATATTTTCTCCCGTGTGTTTCTAAATCAATTATACCCGATTTGGAAAAAGAATAAAAAAAAATTCCCCCGCTTAACGAGGGAATTTGGTTTTATTATCTACCATAGTAAGAAACCTATTGAAACAATAATTCCTACATATAACAAGATTACTACGCAGTAACCCATAATGTCTTTTGCGCCAAGTTTTGCAATACCAAGAGCCGGTAATGCCCAGAACGGTTGAAGCATGTTAGTCCATGAGTCTCCCCATGCAATAGCCATAGCGATTTGTCCCGGGTCGCAACCTAATTGAATACCTGCAGGCATTGTGATAGGTCCTTGAACTGCCCATTGTCCACCGCCTGACGGTACGAACAAGTTGATAACACCTGCTACCCAGAATGTAATCATACCGAATGTCTTTGTAGTTGCAATTTTAATAAATCCGTTAGTAATAACTGATGCAAGTGATACACCGTCTGCATTAGCGCCAACCATCATACCCATGATACCTGCGTAGAATGGGAATTGAAGGATGATACCGCCAGCTGTACCTGAAGCGTCTCCAATAGCGTTTATGTAGTTCATCGGAGTCTTGTGGAATGCAATACCTAATGCCAAGAAGATTAAGTTTACGATGTTAAGACTTAGAACGAAACCGTTTGTTGCAAAGTGTTTAACAAGGTATACAACTGAAATAACTACTACACAGTATGATAAGAATGCTGAGTTTTCAAGTTTTTCAGCAGGAGTCATTTCCGCTCTTGTCTTACGAGTTGCTTCACGAGCTGCAATAATTGCATCTTCTTCTTCAAACATCTTAGGATCAACAGTTACAGTTTTGTCCGGTGACGGATGCATTGCTCTGTTGATGAAAGGAATAGTTAAGATGATTAACCAAACCATGATTAAGTTTTGAGTTGAGAAAAGAGTTTCGCTAACAGGAATAATTTCTGTTAAAGCTCCAAGTGTAACTTTTCCTACTTCTTCAGCGTTTGATGCAAGTGCAAGAGGAACTGATCCTGAAGCACCCGGATGCCATACAACGAATCCTGAGTAAGCTGATGCGATTAAAAGTCTGTAGTCAACGTTTTTAACTTTCTTTGCAACTTCTTTTGCAAGTAAAGCACCAACTACAAGACCGAAGCCCCAGTTTAACCAGCAGCAAATTGCTGAAACTAAAGTTACGATTACTATTGCACTACCCGGAGTCTTCGGTTTAGAAGCAATAGATTGAAGAAGTTTTTGGATCGGTGCTGAGTTGGCAAATGCACTACCAAGTACCAATACCAATACCATTTGCATTGTAAATGCAAGTAAATTCCATACGCCGTTTCCCCAGTGCATAACCATTGCCATGGGTCCTTGGCCTGTTGCGAACATTGCCCAGAAAAATGTTATTATTGAAAGAATAATAGCAAAGATAAATGCGTCGGGCAAATACTTTTGTACTAAAGCTACGCAACCATTAGTAAATTTTTTAAACATAAATACCTCCTAAACTATGTTTAGATATAAAACCTTACAAGTGAATTATATATCAATCGCCCAAATAAAAAAAGTGGTATTTGCATTGTAAAAAATACAAATACCAATAAAAATTTAAAGAAATCAAAGTTATTAGGCTATAATTTTTGACATTTCTTAGTTTTTGATTACTTTTTATTGATAATTTTTAATTTGGTTAAAAATATATCAATTTAAAAAATTTAAAAATATTTTATTTTCGGCAAAATATTTTCCTTTTCCGAAGAGAGTTCTCTCGAAAAATCTTTCGCCTCTTCAGTTATCTCCTTAGGGTATCCGAAGAGTTCTAAAATTGCCACGGCATTTCGTGTGACTGCAGGACCTTCCTTTATTAAAAAGTCAAACTCAATGTCGCCATCTACAATTTGTTCTTCAAAGTGGTAGTTTGAAAATTCTTTCTCCAAGAGATATGTAAGCTCAATGTCGTGAGTGGCAGCCATTACAAAATTGTCCTTGGAAAGATATTTAAGAAGGGCTCTTGCGGCAGAAATTCTGTCCACTGTATTTGTGCCTTTAAAGACTTCGTCAAGTAAAAAGATACAGCCTTTTTTCTCAAGCATTCTCTTAATCGCCATTGTCTCACGGACAAAGTAGCTGGCCCCCTCTTCAATTGAGTCGCTGATGTCTACCGCCGTAATTAAATCAGTCCTGTGTGTGGTAAATTCTTTTCCTATTACAAAGCCAAGGGACATTGCCATAATTTGAGATATGCCCAAGGTTCTTAAAAAGGTAGACTTGCCTGAAGCATTTGAGCCTGTGAGTAGAACCGAGTTCTCAAATTTAAAAGTGCTGCCAACACTTGTGCCTTTAAAAAATAAGATGGGGTTGTGAAGGTCTACTGCCGAAATATTTTCGCCGTAATTTGCCTTTGTAATTTCCTCGCCCATTTCTTTTTTAAGTGATGCAAGTCCTATGTACATGTCGCACTGTGCACTTAACATGTAAATATCCTGCAGGTCCTTTAAGTTGTCGTTAACAAATTTAACTGCTCTAAAAAATACTACGGACTCGTACTGACACAAAATATTTATTGTGGAATACAAAAAGTCCGAGTCGCTGCCGGTCTTTGCATAATTTCTCCTGAGTCTTTTTAAAAATCTGTTAACGTTTTGAGATTTGTCTCGCAAATTTTTTTGAAACTCTCCCAAGTCCAAGTCGCTTTTTATAATTGCCTTTGAAACTTCAAGGACTGACCTTAAATATCCGAAGGTTTTACTCCTGCCCAAGGTTGCCTTTTCCATGTGCACAGACAAGAAATATCCCAAGTAAGTCAGTATTCCCACGGGAATTAATGCCTTTAATTTAAAAAAGTAAAATAAAATGACGATGTACAATGGTGTAAATGCCATAAAGTAGACCAGTGGTTTAAATTTTTGCCAACTTAAAAGCTCCACCCCTTCTTTTATAGTCTCTAAGTAACTAACGTCCTTTATACTTTGAAGCTTTAAAAATTCAAGGCCCAAATAGGTGCACTTGTCTTCATTGGACAAGAGTTCATCAATTATTTTGTCATCCTCCGGACTGTGTGTATTGGAGTGAAGTTTGTTGTACAGGGCAATTGAGCCCATGTGTGAATAGGACCTGTCAATACAGTTAAAGACCTTGTCCATCTCCATGTCATTCCATGTTATGGAGTCTACAGGACTCTTTTTGTCCTCAAAAAAAGATATGATTTTTAAATTTCTGTTTCTGAATTTTCTCTTGCCGAAGTCATCTCTTGCCTTCTCGCCCATTACCTTGTTGAATTTATATTTCCTGTACCAATCAAAGGAAAAGCCTAAGATAAGAACGATGGCAAGCATAAGGAGTAGGCCCTTAGCCTCCGACAGCACTTGTCCTAAATTCACTATGCGTACCCTCCCAAGTGTTCAATTAAAATTTTTATGCCTATTAAGATTAAAACTATGCCGCCGGCAATCTCCGCCTTGTCTTTATACTTTATGCCGAAAATTTTGCCGATATAAACTCCCGCCACGGAAATTACAAAAGTTGTAACACCGATAATCGTTGCGGCGGAGAATATTTCCACTTGAAAAAAAGCAAAGCTTATTCCCACCGCCAAGGCGTCAATACTTGTGGCAACGGCAAGCATTAAAAGACTTTTAAAGTCAAAGCCGCCTATTTCGCAAGTTTTATCCCTTGACTCTCTAATCATATTAAAGCCAATAATTCCAAGTAAAATAAATGCCACCCAGTGATCATAGGCCTTTATTTTACTCTCAAAACTCCTGCCTAAATAATAGCCGATTATGGGCATAAGAGCCTGAAAGACTCCGAAGAAAAGCCCAACTTTTAAAATGTTTTTCCAGTCGTTTTCTTTAACGGCAAGTCCCTTACAGACAGATGCGGCAAAAGCATCCATTGCAAGTGCCGCGCCGATTAAAAATATTGAAAAAAATCCTTCCATATCCTACCTTACTCTCGTATACATCCATTCACCACGTCTGTAGTACGTAGTCCGCACAATAAAATCTCCCAAATCTGCAGCCATATATGAGGCAAAAAGAAATTCAATGGGAAGCTTAAGTATAAACACAACTAATACCAAAAATGGGAATTGGATAACCCATTGACTTACAACACCGGAGATAATCATAGGAAGATTGTATCCGCTACCGCTAAAAATTATACTCAGTCCGAATCCATATGCCAAAAGGGGCATCATCAATGTGGAAAAGCGTAAAAATTTCGAACCTAATTCCACAACCGGTTCGTCTTTTGTAAAAATTCCGATAAGTTCTCTTGAAAAAATCATAATTGCTGCACAAAAAACAACCATAAATATTGCCGAAAAAGTTGCCGTGACTTTGGCAGTTAATCTTGCATCTTCAATTTGATTGTCACCAAGTTGTTGACCTGCAATTACTGAGCCTCCCGTGAGAAGGCCGTTAACCGGGAAAAGAATAAATCCGTAAATTTTAGTTCCCACACCTATGGCCGATATTGCGTCGTCGCCATAAACAGTTACAAACTTAATAGTCAGTGCAGAGAAAATAAAACGGGAAAGCATTGTAAGTCCGTTTGCAAATCCGATTTTCAAAAGTTTCATGTCTATTTCATAGTCAAGCTTCAAAAGGCCTTTCATGGAAAGTTTAATAAAGCCCTTGCCTTTGAAGATTATAATCATGCCCACAATAAAAGAAAAGCAGGTTGCAATAACCGTGGCAACGGCAGCACCTTTTACTCCCATTCCGAAACCTTTAATGCCTACATAGGGCACTTCTTCAAACATAAAGATAGGGTCCAAGACAATATTTATAACCGTTGCAAGAAGCATGATGTAAAAAGGTGTTTTTGAATCTCCCGCACATCTGAAGATTGTATTAATGGAATAGGAAGCAAAAAATATAGGCAAAAAATAAATGCGCAGCTTGCCGTAATCCATCCCCGCCTGAACGATTTCCGGGACCTTTGTATAAAAGTTAAGGAGCGGATTTAATGAAATAAAAAGTAAAAATCCCGCGATAATTGCAACAAATACTTTAAAAGTAATGGTCTGCTCCGCAACTCTGTTTGTCCTTTCATAATCCTTTCTGCCGTAGTTTTGACTTAGCATGGAAATACTTGATGCTCCTATAACCTCATTTAAAAACATAAAGATCCAAAGGACGGTAGAAAAAAGAGTAACCCCTGCAACTGCAGAGGAACTGATTTGTCCGACCCAGATCATGTCCACAATGTCGTACACGGACTGTAGGACCGTGGCCATCATCGTGGGAAAGGATAATTTGAATAAGTCGTTAATTATTTGTTTTTTGTTCATAGTTAATTAATTTTTCAAAGGGATAAATTCTAAATATTACCTTGCCCTTAATCTCGTCAAGAGTAATGGGGCCGAAGATACGTGAGTCTACGGAGTTGGGACGATTGTCTCCAAGTACGAAGACCTCATCTTCATTTAAAGTCCATGAGCTCTCAGGTGAGTTGGGGAAAGTCTGTGGCGATGATGTGTACTCTTCATGTTGTACCTCGCCGTTTACAAGGAGCTCCCCTTCAACCAAGTCTACTCTGTCGCCTCCTGTGGCAATTACTCTCTTAATCAAAAGTTTCTTTTCGCCCTTAGGTCTTAAGATGATAATACTTCCCTTGTGAAAATTCTTTTTCACTCCAATCTTACTTACAAATAAAATGTTTCCGTTGTGAAGCGTAGGCTCCATACTGCTCTGCCTTACAATGGAAATGTTAAACACATATGCTCTCAAAACAAATGCAAGAGCAATGACAATAATTATGTATATAAAGTCTTTTAATTTCATTACAACCTCCATAAAAAATATTAACACATAGATATGAAAATATAAAACTTTTCTCATTAATGAGTAGCATTAAAAAAATGCAGCAAAAAATTATTTTAAATTTTTCAAAAATTTTACTTGCAAAGGAAAAAATTCTTGTTACAATATAGTTAGTTCATTACTTGAGTAATTAACCACGGAGGTGATGGTGTGAATTTTGATAAGCCGATTTATGTACAAATCGCAGATTTTGTCGAAAACGAAATAATAACGGGAAAGCTTAATCCCGGTGAAGCATCCCCAAGTACGAACGAATTGTCGCGGCTCTTTAATATTAACCCCGCAACTGCGGGCAAAGGGCTTCAGCTATTGGTGGATGAAGAAATTTTATTTAAAAAGAGAGGCATTGGGATGATAGTCACAGATGATGCAAAACAAATTGCAATTGAAAAGAGAAAGAATGATTTTTTTGAAAATACAATTCCCCTTCTACGATCTGAAATGAATAGACTGGGTTTAGATATAGAAGAAGTAATTGAGAAACTAAAGGAGGATAAAAATGCTTGAGATAAAAAATTTAGACAAGTCCTTCGGCAAATTAAATGTGCTTAACAATTTAAGTGCCGAATTTGAAGACAATAAAGTCTACGGTCTCATCGGTGCCAACGGCAGCGGCAAGACCACACTTATGAAGATAATTTCAAACCACATTCCAAACTACAAAGGCGAAGTCCTCTTTGAGGGAATGAATGTAACGGAAAACCAACAGGCCATTTCAGACATAGTCTATGTAGGCGACGGCTTTCCCAAGTCAGCGGCAACTCTGTCACAGAAAATCGACGGAATTTTTAAAACTGTAAAACTTTTCAGACCGGACTTTGACATGGACTATGCCTTGGAGCTCTTGGACAAATTTAAACTTTCAAAGAAAAGCAAGTATAAAAAACTTTCCACAGGCAACAAGACTATAGTGGAACTTATTATAGGCCTTGCGTCGAGAGCAAAGCTTACAATTTTTGACGAGCCTTCAAGCGGCCTTGATGCCGTAAACAGATACAAGTTTTATTCCTACCTTATGGAGGACTTGGAAAAATATCCCCGCACGGTAATTATTTCCACTCACATAATCGGAGAAATTGAAAACTATTTAACCGATGTGAAGATTTTAAACGACGGCAAATTTATTTTGGAAGACGAAGTATTAAACATTCAAAGTCGTGCGTACAAAGTAAAGGACTATGAACCGACGGGCAAAAATATTGTGGCAAGGGAATTTATTGCAGGATCGAAATTTTACTATGTCTATGACACTTTAAGTGAAGATGAGATTAAAGACATTGAGCTAAACATGGGTACAGTATCCAAAGTTGACCTTCAAAGAATTTTCGTGGCAATGATAGGAGGACAAAATGAGTAAGAGTTTAAAATTCACTTTAAAAGACATGCTTAAATCCTATGGCGTAGGAATTATAGTTTGCATTATTTTGGCAATTATAAATGTCTTTACTACAAACAATTTAGTAAATATGCAGGATGCATCGGAAGTTTTAACTTCAAATGTAACTGTAAACGGTGTGCCTGTTGGCTCGGCATTTTTAATATTTAAAGTCATTGCCATATTCGGCTTCACATGGTCCGTAATATTTATCTATCCTTGGATCATCGCCTTTACAGGACCATATGACAGATTTGAAACTCATATAAGACTTGGCAACACTCGTAAGTCTTACATTGTTTCAGAAATTGTAACGGACATATTAAACATAGTAATTATTCAAATAATGCTCTTAATAATCTATAATTTTTTCACGTCCTTTGTGGAATCGGACTCGTTCTTTGTAGAAGGTCTTGACTTTTTAAAGAAAGGTCTCCTTAACTATAGAGTACTATTGGCATACCTTTGCTATGCCATGACTGCAAGATGGCTTGGCGCACTCACCTACAGATTCGGAGGCAAGTTATGGCTTACACTTCTTGTGTTAGCAGTTCTTTCAAATATATTAATTGCATGGCTCTTTAATGTAAGACTTAATATAAGCGATACAATGGGACAAATTATTGCATGGGTATATGTTGCGGCTGCAGTTGGAGTTACTATAGTAAGTATGTTGAAACAGGACGTTCGAGGCAATAAATAGAAATAAAATATAATTGGCATAAGGCACCACCTTGTGCCTTTTTTTATTGTCTTTCTTCTTATAATCGTAAATATTCGGTGACATAATAATCTTAAATTTTATTGTATAATACTTTTCGGAGGTTATTATGAATCGCGATTTGACAAGGGGACCTGTTATTAAGTCCATGTTGCTATTTGCCCTTCCCATGATCTTTGGCAATCTTTTGCAACAGTGTTACAACATTGTAGATACTTTAATAGTGGGACAAGTTTTGGGACAAATGGCCTTAGGCGCCGTAGGCTCGTCCTTTACCCTTATGACTTTTATAACTTCAATAATCCTTGGTCTCTCTATGGGAAGCGGCATTTTGTTTTCCATGGATTTCGGAAAAGGCGATGAAAAATCCCTTAGAGAAAATATCTGTGCCTCCTTCTTTTTTATTGCAATTATTACCGTAGTATTAAATATATTGTCCTTTATTCTATTAGACGAACTCTATACTTTTCTCAGAGTGCCTGAGGAAGTTTGGCCCGACATGAGAGCCTATCTCTTTGTAATTTTTATGGGAATACCGGCCGTGTTTTTGTACAACTACTTCTCTTCTTTTCTAAGAGCAATAGGAAATTCCGTGGTGCCCTTAACTTTTTTAGGCATTGCCGCGGTTCTGAACATTGCCCTGGACTTGTGGTTTGTCATAGGACTAAAGAGAGGTGTTGCGGGAGCGGCTGAAGCAACTGTTATATCCCAATATGTTTCCGGCGTAGGCATTGCCCTTTACACTCTCTTTAAATTTCCGAAAGCCCGTTCTTTTTGGACACTTTCCTTGCTTAAAAGAGAGCGCATAAGAAAAATTATTTCCTTTTCATCTCTCACCTGTGTGCAACAGTCGGTGATGAACTTGGGCATACTAATGGTTCAAGGTCTCGTCAACAGCTTCGGGCCCGTTGTCATGGCGGCCTTTGCCGCAGCGGTAAAAATAGACGCCTTTGCCTACATGCCTGTACAAGACTTCGGCAACGCCTTTTCCACTTTTATTGCGCAAAACTACGGTGCCGGAGAGAAGGAGCGAATTGCCTGCGGATTTAAAAGTGCATTTAAAATCGCAATGATCTTTTGCCTAATTGTGTCCTTAATCGTCTTTGTTTTTGCAAAGCAGCTTATGATGATTTTTATAAACGCAAAAGAAACTGAGGTCATTATGGAAGGAGTAAGATACCTTCGCATTGAAGGAGCCTTTTACTGCGGCATCGGAGTTCTCTTCCTACTCTACGGGCTGTACCGCGGCTTGGGAAGGCCGGGTATGAGCGTAGTCTTAACCGTCCTCTCCCTTGGCACACGCGTCGCCCTTGCCTATATTCTCTCTCCCATGCCTTTTTGGGGCGTTAAGGGAATATGGTGGGCGGTGCCTATAGGTTGGGCGATTGCCGATATTTTCGGCATAATTTATTACAAAATTAACAGGAAGTATCTCCTGCCTTAAATAGTTCCATTAAAAAAAGCCCTCACAGGGCTTTTTTTTAGTATATTAATTAATTTTGTCTTTCGGAAATTCAATTATACTTCCTTGCTTCGGTTTTCGAAAATAAAATTCCAAAATTTTTCTTCCCATGTCCGTAAGGTCATGGCCTATATCACCTGCATCTGTAGGTTCTACAATGGCATAGTCTTCCATCTCCCTCACAATATGTTGTTCAAAGGACATATCCGTATGCCACATATCAACATAAGACCCGGTCTTAAGTAAAGTCTCAATTAAATTTTCCATTCTCTTTTGTTCAGCGCCCTTTAAGCCCTTCAAGTACTTAACAAAGGCTCTGATTAAAGTTGCAAACTTCTCGTCGCTCTCCATGCGATTGTAGACCAGGTACTTTTCATTTTCTTCCAAGGATGTGCCCTCCAAGTCATAGAAACCCTTTCCCATTGTAAAGTCGAAAAAAGTTTTAATCTTAGGGTAGTGATGATTTTTAAGGGTCTTTACATTTTTTACAGGTAAGAGCTGAAGTACATCGGCTATTCCTACAAGAGTTTCTTGGTAGAGATTTGTTAAGTCCGTCTTTACATTAAATGGAAATTCAAAGGAGTACTGTCTGAAGATTTGATAGTCAATTAATATGTCTACAATGTCCCCTTCCCCTTTTACAATTTCAACCACTTCTTTGTCAAAATACTTGTGAGGGTCGTCGCTTATTACTGAGTTAAATTCAAAGACCCTACCTTCCAAATTGTATAGGGACTTTAAGTTGTCCACATATTTTTCTTCACCCATAAAGTTATAAAGATTTATTAAAGTATCCTTTATTTTCTTGGCATCTTCTATGCTGTAGAAATAATTGTTTTCCAAAAGATAGTAGAACAAATCTTCAAAGTCGATTTTGTCGTTAAAGGACAAATTCCTTTTCTCCAAATAAGAAAAGTAAATCATTTCCAAAATATTTTGCAAAAAATCTCTCTCTGTGCTGGGACTTCTGTTTAAAAAATTTTCAAAGTTAAAGTCCTCACTGAAAAACTTTCTTTGAATGTCTTCAAAAGCCTTCGCACTTTCTTCTTTTATAAAATCGTAGACGTCGCCCAAGAAAAGGGTGAATATTTCAAATATCATCTCTGCGCCGTAGGTCTTAAGGACCGACTTGGCGCTGCTTGCGGAGTAAATGTTTCCCAAACTGTCCCTTATTAGGGCGAAAATAATATTTCTCACATCCTCAGCCTGCTCTTCTTCCAATGGAAATAAAATTGAAACGGGAACAGCATCTTCGTCCAAGATTAAAAATCTGGCGAATATTTTTGTCCCTTCTTCAATGACTTTAAGTTCTCCTCCCATGTCCAAAACCTTTATCTCGGCATTTAATATGTCGTCCTTAAAGTAATAGTGGCATCCTGAAATTTTTTCCAAGGTGTAGAGGGAGTAGTAGCTTCCCACCAAAACTTCTCCGCACTCATGTACCTCGTGTTCCTGTAACATTTTTGAATACACATTCTTAATCTCGGTCAAAGTCTCATTTATTCCCGTCGACGTATCGTAAAGTATGTGAGTTGCAAAGTCTTTAAAGTCCAAAAAGTTTTCAAAGGGAAATCTCACTTCGTCGGGTAAGTCAGCATCTTCGTAACTGTTTGAACGACAGAAACTTCCACGCAAGTTTCGATCCACCTTTTTATATTTAATTAATCTCTCAATGTTTGACGATCTCATGTAATTTCCTTTCTTCAATTTTTATTAAGTCATCAATTTCAACTAAGGAATTAAGTGCCAACTTGTAGTTGTAGTTAAAGACTATGTCGTCTTCATCACTTACGTCTTTAGGCGCGTCAATTAAAGTGTATTTAAAATTCTTGGCAATTAGTTCTCTGTTTGCCAAATTGGTGTGCCGATTTTCCTTAGTGTCTTTTAAAATAATGGTCAAAAGCTGAACCTCATAGAGCAGGTCCTTGATCTTGCAAGAATTGTCAAGGGACAACTTGCTTCCCAGGAAGGTACTTCCTTCAAAGGTCAAGTGGTTGTAGACTTCTTTTAGTTGTGCCGCGTATTGGTCAATGCCCTCAACACTTCCTGATTTGTTGTTAATAACTTCCATAAAAAATATTTCCTTTGTGGCACTGTGGCCTTCCCTAGCAAGTTTTAAAAAGTTTTCATAAGTGTTGGGACTTGAAATGAGAAGGTTGACTAAAAAGCCTACGCCTATGCCAAGTAAAGTGCCAAGTATTCTGTCCAGTCCATATACCACAACATTGTCCGCAGTGGTGACAAGTGCCGCCACAAAGACGATACAGGAAAGAGTAATACTTTTTTCCGCGTGAATTAAAAGGAGTAATTTTATAATAATTAAAATTCCGATGGCAGCCGCAATAGGCTTTAGCCACGGATTTGGAAATAAATAGGCAAATAAAACGCCTAACAATATTCCGATGACAGCAGTAAAGGCACGGTTCTTCATGTCAATGTATGACTGAGCAAAGGTGGGCTGTATTGATGTCAAAGCGGAGATGGCAGGAAAAATAGAGTAGTCTAATTTTAAAAGCATTGACAAATATATGGAAATTGAAACGGAGAGAGCCGTCTTAATTGCTCTCATGCCGATAATATTTTGTAAATTTCTAAATTTCATATTATACCTCAAAACAATTATAGCATTTCTCTCTTTGAAGTTGTGGATAAAAAGTTATGCCTGTGTATAATGTTGAAAACTATGTGGAAAACATATTTTCCCTACATTCTTTATGTGTATAAGTGTTAATAAATAAATTTTGGGTAAATTTATAGTATAAGGAGGTAGTCTATGAAACTTGAATTAATTGGAAAAAACATTACACTTACAGACAACCTGAAAGCACATGCGGAAAAGAAATTGTCAAAGCTTGACAAGTACTTTGCAGAAGAAGTACAGGCAAAGGCAACATTTTCTTCCACCAAGGGCAACCAAAAAGTGGAAGTGACAATCTTCTTGCCGGGTACAATTTTAAGAGCTGAAGAGTCAACTCAAGATATGTACGCCTCAATTGACAAGGTACAGGCATCTCTTGAAAGACAAGTAAGAAAGCACAAGACTAAATTAAAGAAGAGATACCAAGGCAAGTCTGAATCTATTAAATTTGAAAATGTTGAACCTGCAGAAGAAGCTGATGAAGGAGAAATCTTAAAAAGAAAGTCCTTCCACTTAACTCCCATGATGGAAGAAGAAGCTATACTTCAAATGGAACTTTTAAACCACAACTTCTTTGTATTCCTTAACGGCAACACCGATGAGGTAAATATTTTGTACAAGAGAGAAGAAGGCGGTTACGGTTTAATCGAAGCAAAACTTAATTAAAAATAAATGCCGGCACATGCCGGCTTTTTTTATTGGAATTCGATCCGAAGATTAAAAGACTTTAATTAATAAATAGTCTCCCCCATTCACAATAAATTGTGGTAGTATATATATGTTATTAAAAAATATACTATATATGGTGAGTGATAAAATGAAAATTAAAAAGAGAAACGGCAATATAGTCCCCTTTGACACGGAGAAAATTGTTATTGCCATAGAAAAGGCTTTTAAATCTATAGACAAGCCTTACGACAGATCCCAAATTGAAGAGATGGCTTCCATCGTCATGAAAGACGTGGAGGAACACTACAATGCCAATCACATTCCTTCAGTGGAAGAGATACAGGACCTTGTTGAGCTTACACTAATTGACTTTAAACACATTGACGTAGTTAAAAGTTACATTATGTACAGGCAGAAGCACACCCTTGACAGGAAGGTCTTCTCTTCTATTAAAAAGTACATGCCTTCAATTGAAATTGAAGAGATCCTTCGTAAAATAAGAAAAGATTTCCAAGGACCGAGATACGACCTTGACACATTGCTTGTGAAGTTTAAATCTTTTACCAAGGAGTCGATGAAGGACAGAGAAGCCCTGCAAATGTTGGTTCGTGCAGCGGCCGAACTTACTTCCAAAGAAGCTCCCAAGTGGGAATACATTTCAGGCAGACTTTTAACCTTAGATAACGAGCTTAATATTAAAGAAAATTTAGCAGGCACAAACGTTAAATCTTTTTATGACAAAATAAAATACATGGAGTCCTTGGGACTATACGGCGACTATATTTTGGAAAAATACTCCAAAGAAGACGTGGACGAGCTTGAAAAATACATTGACTTTAAGAGAGACGAACTTCTCACATACTCATCCCTTGACCTTTTAATTAAGAGATATTTAATCAGAACTCACGACGGAAAAGTTTTGGAGCTGCCTCAGGAAATGTTTATGGGAATTGCAATGCACCTCTCCATGAACGAAAAGGACAAGCTGAAGTGGGCAAAGAGAACTTACGACATTTTGTCAAAGCTTAAATTAACAGTTGCAACACCAACTATGAGTAACGCCCGCAAGCCCTTCCACCAACTTTCCAGCTGCTTTATCGACACGGTGCCCGACACATTGGAAGGCATTTACAGATCCATTGACAACTTCGCCCAAGTTTCAAAGCACGGCGGAGGCATGGGCCTTTACTTCGGCAAGGTGAGAGCAAACGGCTCGGACATTAGAGGCTTTAAAGGAGCTGCCGGCGGCGTAATCAGATGGATTAAACTTGCCAACGACACTGCAGTTGCAGTAGACCAATTGGGAGTGCGCCAAGGTTCCGTGGCGTGCTACTTGGACGTTTGGCACAAGGACATACCGGAGTTTTTACAACTTCGCACCAACAACGGCGACGACCGTATGAAGGCTCACGATATTTTCCCCGCTGTATGCTATCCCGACTTGTTCTGGAAGCTTGCCAAGGAAAATATGAACGCCAACTGGTATATGTTCGACCCTCACGAAATTAAAACCAAGAAGGGCTACAATCTTGAAGACTACTACGGCAAGGCCTGGGAAGAAAAGTATTGGGACTGTGCATATGACCCGAATATTTCAAAGAGAATAATGAGCGTAAAGGACATGGTAAGACTTATTCTTAAATCCATGACTGAAACCGGAACACCCTTTACCTTTAACAGAGATGTTGTAAATGAAATGAATCCCAACAAGCACAAGGGCATGATTTACTCTTCAAACCTTTGCACGGAAATTATGCAAAATATGTCCGCCATTGAAACAGTTTCAACTGAAGTGAAGACTGAAGAGGGCGACGACGTAGTGGTAACTACTACAAAGGCCGGAGATTTCGTCGTGTGCAACTTGGCGTCCCTTGTACTTGGAAACATTAATTTACACGACGATAAAGAGCTTGAAGAGGTAATTGAAACGGCTGTAAGAGCCCTTGACAATGTAATAGATTTAAATTACTATCCTCTCCCCTATGCCAAGATTACAAACGGCAAGTACAGAGCCATAGGCCTTGGCACAAGCGGATACCATCACGCCCTTACAAATGAAAAAATTTCATTCTCCGATGTGGATAAACACAGAGAATTTGCAGACAAAGTATTTGAAAAAATTAACTACTATGCTATAAAAGCTTCCATGAATTTGGCAAAGGAAAAAGGCTCCTACAAATTCTTTGAAGGCAGCGAATGGCAAAGTGGAAAGTATTTCGAAAGAAGAAATTATAATTCCAAAGAGTGGGAAGAATTAAAAGAAGAAGTAAACAAAAACGGCATTAGAAACGCCTACATTATGGCAATTGCACCTACAGGTTCAACTTCAATTATTGCAGGCACAACTGCAGGAGTAGACCCACTTATGAAGAGATACTTCTTGGAAGAAAAGAAGGGCTCCATTATACCGAGAGTTGCTCCCAACTTAACACCTGAAAGTTTTTGGATTTATGAAAATGCCCACGAAATCGACCAACTTATTTGCGCTGAAATGGCGGGAGTTAGACAAAGACACATTGACCAAGGTCAAAGTATTAACTTCTACATCACAACGGAAATAACGATGCGCGGTCTTTTGGGATTATATATAAAGGCATGGGAGTGCGGCGTCAAGTCCGTCTACTATGTGAGAAGCAAGTCCCTTGAAGTTGAAGAGTGTGACTATTGTGCAAGTTAGGAGGAAAAAATGACAGAACTCAAAAAACGTGGTTTATTTAACGAAAACGGAGACATTGAACTTTCCAAGAGAAAAATTTTTAACGGCAACACGACAAATCTAAATGACTTTAACAACTTAAAATACATTTGGACTTCCGACTGGTACAGACAAGCCATGAACAACTTTTGGATACCGGAAGAAATAAATTTAAACCAAGACATAAAGGACTACAGACTTTTAGACGAATACGAAAAGAGGGCTTATGACAAGATAATATCATTCCTGACATATCTTGACTCCCTTCAAACTGCACAGCTGCCAAACCTTATGGCATATGTAACTGCAAATGAAATTAACCTTTGTCTGTCAATCCAATCATATCAAGAGAGCATTCACTCCCAAAGCTACAGCTATATTTTGGACACAATATGCTCCCCTGAAGAGAGGACGGAAATTTTATATCAATGGAAGGACGACAAAGTCCTCTTAGAGAGAAATAAATTTATCGGCGACCAATACAACGACTTTTTGGAAGAAAAAAATACTCACACATTTATGAAGGCTTTAATTGCCAACTATATTTTGGAAGGCATTTACTTCTATTCAGGCTTTATGTTCTTCTACAACTTGGGACGTATGGGCAAGATGCCGGGCACGGTACAAGAAATAAGATACATTAACAGAGACGAAAACACTCACCTGTGGCTATTCAGATCAATAATTTTGGAACTAAAAAAAGAAAGTCCTGAGCTGTTTACAGAGGACAAGGTTGAGTTCTATCGCAACATGCTTTTAAAAGGCGTGGAAGAAGAAATTGCCTGGGGCAAGTATGTAATCGGCGACAACATTCAAGGTTTAACAACTGAAATGGTAACGGACTACATTAAGTACCTTGGCAACTTGCGTGCAAAGAACTTGGGCTTTGAACCTTTGTTTGAAGGCTATGATGAAGAACCTGCTTCAATGGCATGGGTCAGCGAATACTCGGACCCCAATGCTATTAAGACAGACTTCTTCGAAGCAAAACCATCTGCATATACAAAGTCAAGTGTCATTGAAGACGACCTATAATTGCGAATTTTTAATTAAGACAAAAAAACGGGAACTCCATGAGTTCCCTTTTTTAATGCTTATTTTGTCTTGTCTTTTAAAATTTCAACTGCCTTTTGAAGTTGCAAGTCTTGGTCATAGTACTCCATGCCGATGCCCTCAGTTTCCTTTGGCAGCTCCACTTCCACATCGGGCATAATGCCCTTTCTGTGAATATTTTCTCCCGAAGGTGTAAAGTATTCGGCTGTTGTTATTTTAACGCCATCACCGTCGCCGAAGGGGAAGGTCTGTTGCACAATGCCCTTGCCGAAGGTCTTGGTGCCTATTAGTGTGCCTCTCTTGTGATCCTTTAAAGCTCCCGAAACAATTTCAGATGCGCTGGCACTTGAGCCGTTTACTAAAACTGTAAGAGGCTTGTCCGTCATCAAAAGTTCTTTCTTCGCATCGTAGTTAAAGAGTGAGGTGCCGTCCTTCATATTGGCGCTTACAATGTTGCCTTCACCTATAAATGTGTTAACCACATCTACCGCACCGTCTACTATGCCGCCCGGGTTGCCCCTTAAGTCCAAAATATATCCCTTTACATTTTGCTTTTCAAATTCCGAAACGGCTTCTCTAAAGTCCTTTGATGTGCCTTCGTCAAAATTTGTAATGCCTATGTAGGCAAAGTCTTCCAAATTGTCTGTAATCACGGTGTGAGTGTGAACTTCATCTCTTACTACATCAATATCAAAGGTGCTGTTTTCAGTTGCATCGGGTCTGTAGATGGTGAGGGTCACCTTTGTGCCCTTCTCGCCCCTGATCTTTGAAACGGCTTCAGTCATTTCGTCGGCGGTGTATTCTACGCCGTCTACTTTAATAATTTTATCTCCGGGCATTATTCCCGCTTTTTCCGATGGACCGCCCTTTATAGGTGCCACAACAGTTATCATGCCGTCGGAACCCGGTGTCACTTCAACTCCCACGCCGAAAAATACGCCCGTAGTCATCTCCATGAGTTTTTCAAATTCTTCTCCCGTGTAGTATTCGGAATAGGGGTCGTTTAAGCCTTTGACTATACCCTTTAAAGAACCCACATAGAGGTCCTCGTCATCTGCATCGTAGAGATATTTCTCTTTAATGAATTTTTCCAAAGCTTCCTGCTTGGCAAGCCTTGCAAAAGTTCCCTTGCCGTTTAATATATAGCCGACAATTCCCACTGCGGTCAAAAGATTTGTCACAATGAGAATTATTACAAATATAAATACATGTCTTTTTTTCATCTTAACCTCATACATATCCCATAGGATTTTGAGTTGCGCCGTTAATTCTCACTTCAAAATGAAGGTGAGGCCCTGTGGAAAGTCCGGTGCTTCCTACCAAGGATATAGTGTCTCCCCTTAAGACATAGTCCCCTTCAGATACTTTTAAAGCGGAGTTATGTGCATAGACAGTTACACAGTCTCCGTGGTCTATCATTACAGCATTGCCGTAACTTCCAAGTCTTTTGGCAGCAATTACAACTCCGTCTGCAGCTGCGTGTACAGCCGTTCCTGTAGGTGCCGGAATGTCAACTCCCGAGTGGAACTTGGAGTAGCCCAAAATCGGGTGAGTTCTGTAGCCGTAGGGAGATGAAATTCTCGTGTAGCCTGAAAGAGGCCAGCTCAACTTGCCGTTTCCAAGTACAGGTGTGGGGCCCTTGCCCTCTCTGTTTTTTCTCTCCTCACGTTGCTTGCGGGCTATTTCCGAAGTCAGGTTTCTGATTTCAGATTCCAAAGCCTTGGATTCTTCGTTAAACTTATCTATCTGTGCATTTAAAAGTTCCGTGTTCTTTTCAAGGTCTGCCATGTACTGTGATTTTTTTGCACTTGTTGCTTCAAGAGAAGTCTTAACAGCACTTGCTTCCTCCTGCCTTTTGCCAAGGACAGCCATGTCACGCTTTAAAGCCTCTTCCTTCTCCTTAATTGTAGTGACCTGTTCTTTTACAAAATTAATTAAATTCTTGTCATTTCTTGCAATGGCCTGAATCATTTCGTTGTTTGTAAGCATGTCTTCCACACTTTGAGAATTTAAAAGAATTTCTAAATTTCTCACGTCTCCCGACATGTACATGGCACGAATTCTCTCTTTAAATACGTCTTCCTTGGACTCTAAGTTCGCCTCCGCCTCATTTAATTTTTGAGTGTTGGCGTCAATGTCCACTTGCAGTTTGCCGATTTCGTCATTTATCGTTGCAAGATTTGCAGCTGCTTCGGAAATTTGGCCGTCAAGTACATCTATTTCAGCTTGAGTCTTGCCCAAAAGTTCTTTATTTTCCGCAATTTGTGATTTGGAATCCTTGATCTTTTGTTCGTAAGATTTTTGTTCTTCTCTCTTCTTGTCCTGCTTCTTTTGCAAATCCTTTGAAGACTCGGCCATAACGCTACCGAATATTAAAAGTATTGCCAAAAACAGAGGAATAATTTTTCTCATAAATCCACCTACACTTCAATAAATCTCTTTGTTGAAAAGAGACTTCCCAAATATCCTACGCCGCCGCCAATTGCCATAAAGGAAATTAAAATATTGTCAACAATAAGTTCCGGCTTTGCAAGGGATACATTGAGCATTGAAAAAACTTTCAAGTTTACATTTGAAAAGAAATACTTGTATCCGTAAATTACAATTACCGCCGCAAGTGCCGCGCCGATTACGCCGATAAGTATCCCCTCAATTAAGAAAGGACCTCTGATATAGCCTTGTGATGCACCTACATATCTCATAATTTCAATTTCTTCCTGTCTGTTGGAAACTGCAATTTTAATAGTATTGTGCATAATAATTATAGAAACAAAAAGGAGTACTGCTATTATAAAAACACCGCCGTACTTAATGCCGTTTGTAATTTTGTTCATTTTATTTACAAGGTCATAGTGATAGTTCACCTTGTATACAACGGAGTAGTCCTTAAAAGCACTTACAAAGTCGTTCATTTGAGAAAGCTCTCTAAGCTCCACAATAATACTTGGTGGAAGTGGATTGTCGTCTTTTAAAATTTCAAGGGAGTCGCCGTCTGAGCCCAATTTTTGTTTCATGGACTCTAAAGCGTCTTCTTTTGAAATATACTTTACATCCACAACTCCGTCGTAGTCGCCGATGTCTTTAATAAATTCGTTTACTTCCTTTGCCGCGGCTTCGTCTTTTATAAAAAATGCCACCTTGTCCACCAAGGAACTTGTGTGGAAAATAGATGCGTTAATATTTACAACTGTCAAAAGTACAATGCCGAATAAAACAAGCATTGAAGCAATGGAAAAAATAGAAGCAATGCCCATGCCGAAGTTTCTCTTTAGGCCGACGAATCCGGAGACAATGACGTTCTTTAATTGTCTTAAATATCGCATAGTATTTCCTTCCTAACATCACTTGCAACGTGGCCGTCACTTAATGTGACAACCCTTTGTTTAATCTTTTCTACAATATCCGTGGCGTGTGTTGCCATTATAATTGTCTTGCCGCTTAAATTAATATTTACAAGAGCCTGCATAATAGTCTCGGCAGTCTCCGAGTCCAAATTGCCTGTGGGCTCGTCGCATAGAAGTATGGGAGCGTCATTTGCAATGGCTCTTGCTATTGCCACTCTTTGATTTTCTCCCCCTGAAAGATTTTCCGGATAGTCCTTCTCCTTGCCTGTAAGATTTACAAGCTCCAAGGCTTCTCCTACACCGTTATTAATTTCAGCTCTGCTTGCTCCTTGACATTCCAAAGTGTATGCCACGTTTTCAAAGACAGTCTTTCTCTTTAAAAGTCTAAAGTCTTGGAAGACAAAGGATACATTTCTCCTTAGATCCGGTACTCTTGACTTTCTAATCTTGGTAATGTCTTCCCCGTCTAATAAAATCCTGCCCCTGGTAGGTTTTTCTTCTCTGATTAAAAGTTTTAAAAGTGTGGACTTACCTGCACCGCTTGCCCCCATCAGGTAGACAAAGTCCCCTGCAGGTATTTCTAAATTTAAATTGTAAAGTGCCATAACTCCGTTGGCATATTCTTTATAAACATTTTCAAATAATATCATTTTCACTCTCCGACTTTATATTATACTATATACTTATGTTTTTCTTCAAGAACCGCGATAATTCACAATTTTTTCATCAATGTGATAGAATCATATTAGCAAATAGTATTGCACTTTTGCGAAAATCAGTATATTATTTTTTAGGTGAGCTATGGACAAAAGAGATTTGAGAAGTAAGTATAATAAGCTAAGAGACGAAGTTGCGGCACATGATCGTGATGAGATGTCACGTGAAATAACTGAAAAACTTTTAGGCTCAAATATTTATAAAAATTCCAAATCAATTTTTTGCTATTGCTCTATGGGCAGTGAAGTTTATACCTATGAAATTTTAAAAGCTGCGTTAAAGGACGGAAAAAAAGTTGCCGTACCCAAAGTTCTTTCAAATGAAGGGATAATGGCTGCAATTAAAATAGAAGATTTAAACGCCTTAAAGCCCGGTCAATACAACATTTTAGAGCCTACATCAAATGATGTGGCGAAAGATGTGGACCTTGCTATTGTGCCCGGTCTTCTCTTTAACAAAAGAGGATATAGGGTGGGCTATGGCAAAGGGTTTTATGACAGGTATTTAAAGGGTAAGAATTTATTGTCCATAGGAATTTGTTTTGAATTTCAAATCACGGACTTGGATTTTCAAAACGAATTTGATATTCCCGTAGATTATATTTGTACGGAAAAATCTATTTACAAGGTAGGAGGATTACATGAATAGATATGTAGGTACTGTAGTGAGAGGACTGAGAGCCCCTATAGTAAAAAAAGGTGACAATTTAGTTGAAATAGTAGTTGACAGTGTGAAGAAGGCGGTGGAATACGAAAACATCCAAATGAAGGACAGAGATGTTGTAGCCGTAACTGAATCCCTTGTTGCAAGAGCACAAGGCAACTACGCAGATGTTAAAGATATAACGGCTGATATTAACAATAAATTCAGTGACACCGACTCAATCGGTCTTGTGTTCCCCATACTTAGCAGAAACAGATTTTCAATGCTTTTAAAAGGTATTGCCGCTTCAAATAAGACAATACACTTACTATTAGGATTTCCAAGTGACGAAGTAGGCAACCACTTAATGGATCCTGAAGTTTTATTTGAAAAAGGCATCGATCCATATGAAGACTATTTGGAAGAAGAAGATTACAGAAGAATATTCGGCGAAGAAGTAAAACACAAATTCACAGGTGTGGACTATGTTAAACTATACAGAGAAATCGGAGACAATATCGTAATTCACTTCTCAAACAGACCTGAGAAAATTTTAGACTTTACAGATAAGGTCATTGTATGCTCAACTCATACGAGATTTGACATAAAGAAAAAGCTAATTAAAAAGGGTGCAAAAAAAGTCTTGACCCTTGACGATATATTAGACGCAAGTGTTAACGGCAGCGGCTACAATCCGCAGTACGGACTGTTGGGTTCAAACCTTGCCAACGAACACGCAGTCAAACTATTCCCTCGCGACGGAGATGAGTTTGTAAAAGCTGTACAAGAAAAGTTAATAGAATATTCAGGCAAACAAATTGAAGTTATGATTTACGGTGACGGCGCATTTAAAGATCCAATAGGAAAAATTTGGGAACTTGCAGACCCTGTAGTAAGTCCTGCATACACAAAGGGACTTGTGGGAACTCCAAATGAAATTAAAATCAAGTACATTGCCGACACGGAACTTGACAACCTAAAAGGCGAAGAAGCTGAAGAAGCCATGAGGAAAAAAATAAGCTCAAAGGCAAATGAACTTGTAGGAGAAAACTCATCCTTAGGTACAACACCGAGAGCAATCACAGACCTTTTAGGATCTCTGTCAGACCTTACAAGCGGCAGCGGCGACAAAGGAACCCCGATAGTATATATCCAAGGTTACTTTGACAACTACGCATCCAACTAAAACACATCCCCAGTAGTTCCGGGGATTTTTTATGCCCTATAAAAAAGTGTACCTTCAAAAGGTACACAATTTATTTTATTGTTCTTTGATAAACTCTGTAAGTTATTGTCCTGTCCGCTCCTACCTTTTCAATATCGTTTAACATGGGGGTGTTATAGTCCCAAATTGTGGAGCCTTCTATAGTCTCATATCCTTTTTTCAACGCATTTACATATAACTTGTGATAAATAGCATAGGTCACGCCCATCTTCCTATATTCAGGCACGACAAAGAGCACGAAAATTCTAATGTTCTTTAATTTATTTCTACGTCTCAAAAATTTAACAACTTGTATCGGACCCAACTTACCTTTAAACTCTTTAAGAATCTCGTTGTAGTCAGGTAGAGAAAGTACGAAGCCTATGGGTCTTCCCGTATCATTTTCCCTTGCAATGGCGATTAATTCTTCATCGGCATAGGGCTTTGCAAGAGTCATAACATTTCTTACCTCTTCCATAGTGACAGGTTTAAAGTCTTCCCATTCGGGAGGCATTGCGTCCTTGAGAATTAGGTACACGTCCTTCATTTCCTGTTCCAAATTATTTTTAACATCAGCCGTGTCCACCCTGTAGCCGTATCTTTGTTCCAGCTTTGGCACAATCTCTCCAACCTTATCAAGTTTTTCCGAAACCTGCTTAATATTTGCCCTGTAAGCATAGACATCGTGATACTTTACAAACCCCGCCTTAGTAAAAAGGTCGTTGTAATATGGGAAGTTATACATATTTTGAATAGTGGGAGAAGTATCAAAGTTGTCAATAACCAGTCCCCTTTTGTCATCGCCGCTTGGCAGAGAAACAGGACCCTTTACGTTATCGAGACCATGTTCTTTGAAAAACTCGTCACACTTTTCAAACAATGCATCGGCAACATTTTGGTCATCAATACACTCAAACTCAGAAATGTAACCCACCTTAATATTGTGAATTTCGTTAATCTCATCATCTATGTATGCAATAATTCTACCGCAAACTTTGCCGTCCTTGTATGCCAAGTACAGGCGGTGCTTCGTAAGAAGCAGGTCGTTGTCTTTGCCTTTAATGCTTCCCAGGTAGTCCTTTTTAATAGGTGCAACCCAGTACTTGTTGTCTTTATATAATTGAAAGGGTAACTCGACAAAGTCGTCGTATTCCCTCTTCGTCTCAACTTCTTTAATTACAATATTCTCCATCGTCACTCCTTTATACAATTTGCCCTCATGCAAATAAATCAATTAATCAATAAGATAATGTATATCAACATATATATGGTAATTTTATCACAAATTGACAAAATAAAGAAATTTTAATTCAACGATGAGAACTTTGGCAAAATATATCCTTAAATGGATCATTATATAAGCATCTTTAATAAAACAGACACATTGGCAAAATTAAAAAAGGACCGGATAACCGATCCTTTAATTTAAAAATCAAAATAGGATTTCGGAAGTCCTGTAGAGGCATCACAGGTTTGTCCGTGATGAGCTATAGGATACCTCAGTCCGTTTTTATGTAATCTCTTAAGTCCTTCAATAGCCGTCATAAGTTGATCAGGCGACATAGCACATACTAATTCGTAGTCCTTGGCTCCGCCGAATTTTCTTTCGGCAAAAGACGGAACGGCTATCATAGGCTTGCCTGTAACCATTGCTCTTACCCAAGAGTTTGAACATTCAGTTTCACCGCCGAAAGTGAGAGGCAACTTTTCATAGTGAATATTTAAGTAACCGGACATAAGCATGAAAATTTGAGCGGTGTTGCCGTGAATAATACAAATATCCGGCTCCTCAATCTTTCCCGCTTCAAGAGGTGATATTGCAGCGGCTTCATATACCTTGTCCATAAGATCAAGTTGTTCGTGGTGGGCTCTTGCATTTTCCGGTTCGTTAAACCAACCGCCCATGAAAATTTCTCCCGTGAAGAATTTTTCATCTCTTGGATAGAGGCCGTTAACTTGAGCACAATATTTCATAGGTGCCAAGTCGGAAGTGTACATCAAAGTCCAACCGTAACTAATTGATTGCCACAGAATTTGACAGAAAGTATATTTGCCCTTGGGACATTTTATCCTTTCAATACTTTGACAATCTTCTTTCTTTTCGAAGTATTTAATGCCAACAGGCGTTTCAGGAAGTCTCAAGTATTTGTTGAGATCGGAAACCATGCCTTTAAAATCATACTTCATTTCTATTCCCCCTTTATATATTCACCTTTCGGTGATAATAAGCTTTTGAGATGAAATGTTCTGTTTAGGATTAATATGTAATTATAAATCTTAATATACTCACCTATTAGAATAATACCCTCATTTTCTCAGTTTAAATTTAAAATAAACAGCATTAAAAAAATTTTTTAAAAGCCATTCTATATAAAAAAAGCTCCCTTTAAAGGGAACATATTATTTAAAAACATCTTTAATAAAGGGGATGGCAATAAAAATAAGCCCCAACAGCAAAATAAGTATTGCCTCACCGTAACGTCTTTTGACCACGGAATCCTTAATAGTAATAAGCCAATTAATCCCTACGACAATTAAAGACAAAAACACAAGTACAACACCTGTAGGCGTTAAAATTCTAAAAGCGGGATGAGGATATCCCACATTTGCAAGGACTAATCCAAGTAGAATAAGAACCCCTACCGCTCCAAGGACAATGCCTCCAATATATATTTTTCTATTAATAACAATCACCCCTAACTCAAAACTATTTTATTCTATCACTCCGAAACAAACAAATCTTTTATTTCTCTTTTGTGTCTTAACTCCACACCGTTCTTGTCAACCATTATAATACGACTGAAAAACAGTTTAATTTAATTTCTTTAAACAAAAAACCCCGGCAGTGCCGAGGCTTATATTTGTCTTCAGTTTCCTCTAAATATTGTTGTTCCTACGAAAAATACTGTGCCTGCATTAGGTGAATCTGATTTTGCATCATCTTTCGCTCTGATTTGCACGCTTAAGTGAGTGTATTCCGGGTTCATCATATTGTCTCTGTGTCCGGGTGAATTCCACCAAAAATCGTAGAAAGTTTTTGCCATATATTTTTCGTCAGTCATTAAGCTGTTTACATTGTCAAGTATTGTGGGCATTTCCAATTCTACAAGATTTTCTCCTCGGTATACGGAACTGATTAAAGGTTCCATATAGTCAAGGGCAGTCTGCCAAGAACTTCCGTCCAAGCGGACGTGGCTTTGTCCGTTAACGCGAATTGAGCCGTAGTTGGCAAGCTCTTCAGATCTGATTCCCGTTCCAAGGTCCAAGTTGCTGTCCCAAGACAGGTCATTATAACCTAACTGTCTACGGTCGGCATTTATGAGCGCCAAAAATTCTTGTTGGAAAAGATCTCTGTCATAGCTCTTGCCGCTATTAAAGTCCGCTACCTTCTTGTCTTTTGCCGTAGGTTTAGATTTTCCTTGAGTTACGTCCTTCTTTTTAACTTGGACATAGCTTGCCAAAGAATCTTCCATTGCATTATAAATCATTACAAAAACATCTTGGCGTGTTGCAGGCTCGTCGGGATAAATAATATCTAATCCGGCATCAAATCCGAAAAGTCCCATTTCGCCTCCCCAAAGTATCCACGAAACAGGCCAGGCAGAATTTTTAACATCATCACTTGTAAGGTCGTCCTTAGTAGCGGCAACTAAAATTTTTAAAATTTCACCGTAGCTAATGTTTTTTGACGGTTTAAAGCGACCGTCGGGATATCCCACAATGGCGGGAATACCTTGGGAGTTTTTTATTTGACAAGCTTTGTTTACATAGTCAAAGGCCCAGTGGCTCTTGGGAACGTCTTTAAAAATAACCTTGCCGGAACTTTCAATGTTTGCCGCCTTTAATCTTGACAAAATTACGGAAATTTCCCCACGAGTTATGGGCTTTTCCAAACCTAAGGTCCCGTCGGGATAGCCTTGAACCAGTCCGGCTTTTACCAAAGCGTCAACTTTATCACTTGGTTCTATGGCATAGACTTCCGCAGTAGGTAAAATTATAAAAACTGATAAAATAATAGCTAAAAAAATTGAAACTTTTTTCATGTCTTCCCCCTTTACATTTAAATTTGGTCGTTAATAACAATTCGTCTTTAAAACTCATGAAGTCATAGGCGCTTTAAGACTCTATCCACAGAATATCATACGCTTTAAAAACTTGTGTATTGGTCTTATATTATCATATCCGTTTAGGAAGTTAAATTACCAATAACAGAGCAACAGCTTTTCTTTATTGCAGATTTTTAAAACTTATCTGTTCAAATCATTTCATGTCAACCGCGGCATATATTTATAAGATAAGTGGCAAATAAATCTTTAATTTTTTTGTCTATATGCTTAAACATCCTGTTTCTCCATAATGTTGCCTTAACTTTAATAAAGCTTCAAAAGTTTTGTAAAATTTGTGTAAAGTTTTTATTGACTTACTCTTTTTTGCATATTAATTTATAAATAAGGAGGCGAGATAATATGAAAAATTCTCAAGCAAAACAATTGTTTAAAAAGTTAGCCATCGTTATGTTAGTACTGGTAATGCTACTACCTCAAGGAGTCCTTGCCAAAGGCAAAAAGGTTCGCTACACTCAACCAGGAGTTACAGTTGAATCAGACGTGCCCTTTATTAACTATGTAACCATCAAAGACATTAAAGACTCACTAAAAGGCAAAGGCCCTATAAACGTATCTTTTGACATTGATGACACCCTTTTATTTTCTTCACAATACTTCCAATATGGAAAGACAATGCTTACCCCCGGTTCATTTGACTTCTTACAAGACCAAAAATTCTGGGACCTTGTAGCAGAAAGAGGAGATGAAGATTCAATTCCTAAAAAATCAATGGAAGCTTTGATTAAAATGCACATGGAAAGAAAAGACAACATCTACTTCATCACAGGCAGAACTCGCGGCACCCAATACAAAGAAGGAGAAATTGACAAAACTTGCAAGAGCCTTCAACGTTACTATGGAATCAAAAATTTAAACCCCATAAACTACACGGCAGACACAATTAAAGAAGGTTTCAACTACGACAAATCCTACTACATAAAAAAACTTGACATCGACATTCACTACGGCGATTCAGATGATGACATCTTAGCAGCAAAAGAAGTTGGTGCAAGACCCATTAGAGTATTTAGAGCAATAAATTCAACAAATATGCCACTACCTCAAGCAGGTGGATACGGCGAAGAAGTATTAAGAGGATCAATGTATTAATTGCCCTTTAATACAAAAAACTTTATAAAAAAAACCGAAGTAAAGGCTTCGGTTTTTTTATATATACAAGGGTTGTATATTGAGTTGATGATATGTTTTGCTTATCTATAAGAAAAAGTAGTTTGGTGTTTGGATTTTTATTTTTTCAGTTTCCCGGATTCCCGAGATTTTTCTCCTTCAATTTATCTTCTCTTAACTTCATCATATAATTAAAGGCCAAGTCTCTGATTTCGCTGCTGTCTAAAAATTCCAAAGTTGTAACTGCTGCATATCGATTCAAATATTTTTTACATTCGCGGAAATAGTCCGTAATACCTTCGTTTGGGGACAACTCATCCTTAAAGTCTTTTATAGCTAACAGTACACCTCGCATGCGATTTAAATCCATTCTGTTAAATGTGTCCATGACATCGGTGCAAATTGTTTGATTAATTAGAAGAATCTCTGTAAGAGCATAAGGGTTACTGTTATCTTCATCATATGTTAGACGCCCGTACCACCAAAGTCTGGAAAGTGCATTGTCGTTTAATAAGCTTCCATCCGTAGTCACAAAAAATCTATTTCTTATTGTGTTCTCACGCTGATCCTGCATCCATCTGTCCTGAATATAAGCCCTATATTCCGGAATCCCATGGCACAAATATGTCCACATATATTTGTTGGATGCCTGTAAGGGTGTCAGATCCTTAAAAGCGTCATATATCAATCGCGTATTGTTCAAATCTTCTTTTGATTTCTGTTCATCATCTTTTTTTCCGGGAGTATAATTTGGTGAGAACTTTTTGACACTTACAGTTGAAGTCTTATAGTAATTATTCATGTTTTCAAAATAATCAGACAACCATTCGTTGTCTGATGAATACATTTCGGCATTTTTCGGTATATCTTGAAGGAGCATTTCATACGCGTCTTCAGTAAAATAACCTAATTTCATTAATATATCCCTCCTATGATCTAACTTTCCTCTGAAATAACTTCGTTGTCTAAAGTTTCTTTAATGCTGTTTAATGCATCTAAAGATATTCCGTTTAAAATCTTATCTGCTATGGTTGTTGCCGAATCGGAACATTCCTCCAGATTAATGTCTTTTTCATTGGCTTTATTTACAATTGTATCGAACCACCTTTTTCCGCTGTATTCGGAATCCTCTATATTCGGTTGGCAAGAGATAATCTTTGAAATTGCTTCAACTAAAACAGGATACACAATTATACCTGTTGCAAAGCGGAGAAGAGCGCCATTGTTGAAATCTATGAATTGACAATAACTATCAAAGATTTCCTTTTTTAGGTAAATTACAATTTTTTCATTGTAAAATACAGGTTCAATAGCTGAATTTTGTTCTTCTCTTCTGATAATGTTAAATATTGATGATATTGGCTTTTCAAGTTCGGAGGCGTCTACAGGGATTAATTTAACTTCTTCCGTTGCCAAAACATCTCCCTTACGTATTTCAAAAGTTAAGCCGCCGAAATAAATATCATTGAATTCACCTTCACAACGAAAATTCGGAATATTTTTTGCCGCAATAATTGAGCCTGTCACTTCCATTTTTTTTGCAACTTTAAATTTAGACACTGAAATTGTCATTACCGTTTTATCTTTATCAAATCTAAAAAGCTTACTGTATGATGCGGCGTTACTTCTTACAAGTACGGCAACAATTGCATCTCCTGTTTCGATCAGATTACTTAAACCTTTACATTCCAGATTATATTTAATCGGGATAGAAATGTTCTCGGAATCAACTGTTATTTCATTTTCTTCGAACGAGGTATTGAACAGACATGTTTCAATGTAATCATCTCTTCCTTCAGCCAATACGGGATTTGGATATTCATTTTCTATTAATTTCATTATTCAGTTACCTCCGTAATGCGTAAACTCAGCTTCATTTTTTCTTTCTTTGAGAAACATACAAAGAAAGTTGCAGGAGTATCCGCTGAAAGGGAAACAGGTCCCGCTTTACCATTATCAATATTTATACTTTTATCATTGTAGATAAATGATTCCGGCTTTAGCAGGTCGGTTTTTCCGTCCTCTCCCTTAGCATTACATTCAATATACAATTTCTCATAGTCTTTATCCGGATTAATTACAATCTTGTAAAGCCCTTGTGATGAACTGATTGGAAAAGCCCTATGTCCTTTTAGATTGGATGTACTTATCTCCTTTGAACCTTTGCCGGATTTAGCACCGGGATAATATCCTGAATTGTCAGGGTCGCAAACTACCGGTTTAGACGGATAAGGAGTCGGGGGGAGTTTATTCGGATTAGTGCGATAATTTCTAACTTCACCCTCCATAGCCGCTCCCTCGCCTTTAACTCCCGACTGTATCGCTTTTCCTCTATTTCTTCCTTTGGTCACGACTTTTCCGATTTTAACTATGGGTCTGAGAATATCATCACCTTGAGATTGTCCACCGGTACCGTCACCTTTGTCAGGCAAGTACTCTCCCACTCCTGCAGCATCCACTTCATTTTCAGATACCGTCTCATATTTTTCTTTTAAAAATTCCAATACGGATCTATCTATTTGATCTATTGCTTCTTTTGCTTTATCTCCAATTTCTTCGTTTGATGAGTGAATTCGTTCGTAATCCCAGTCATTATGTTGTGGGGGCTCCGTGTCTCTTAAAAGAGCTCCAAGTTTTGATCCTCTTACAATTACTACTGCCGCATATGGTTGGGAAAAATAAATTTTTTTTGCCCTAACACGCATTCCACTTGCTCTGAAATATTTAGTATTTTTACCATAGCTGATGTCGGATTTAATATAAATTTCTACATCATCGTCTTCAAATACCGTTATTGATTTTTTAAAATCAGGATTTATAAAAGCATTGTAAAGCTGTAAGTCTACAGACATTCTATTGTTTATTAACGGTAAGTCCGCAAATAGTTGAGATATTGAGGATGCGTCAATTACAATTTGCTCATTTCCATCCTTTAACTCCACAATCAATTTTCCTTCAATGATTGCTACAAAAAAACTTTTTATTACAGCTTCCGTTACTTTATTTATCCAATCGGATTTCTCTGTAAAACCTACAATAATAACGTCGGTTCCTCTTTCCGTTCTCTTAAAACAATCTCTGAAACTGTTTTTGTCGGATTCGTAGATAGGATACCATACTCCTTTTCCGTTATTCTGATATTTACCTACGCGCTGAGTCGGTTCGCCGTCTTCATTTAACAAAGTTGCAAGTCTTGCAACACCTATAAAGGCACTCTTGTTATTTTCATCAAGTGTATTATAAAATACCATACTCAAAGAGGAGCATGCAAAAGGAGCGTTTTTTCCTATCCCGTATGAGCCAGCGCTGTTGTCGCTTGATTTTACCGACACTCCGTCAGATCCTGTGAGACTCAGCCATGATGACGATGATGATGGCTTGTCGCTACGGATTCTGCTTCCGCTTAAACCCTTGGTATTATAGTCCCCGGCTATGAGTACGGGGATTCTATCTTCTGAAATCGTTGCCTCTGCTTGATTTAAAAAAATGGACAATCGTGAATCCATGTCATTGCCCCAAAATTTTCGACATCCCTCCAAGCACTTTTCATACTGAGTGAAAACATCATGTTCTTCTTTATTTACAAACCTCAGCTCAAATACAACTTTGACCGGTTCATCCGAATCTTCAAGATGAGCGTCTAAAGAGTTTTGGCAAATTTCTCTTGCAAGATTGTCAATTAATTTTTTACCTTTAAAGCCTTCCATGTCATTATTTGTATGACCTTGGCACATTCCTCCTGATAGAGGTGGGAATCTCCATCCGATTTTTGTCATTGAATTTACCTCCTGCTAATTTAGTGTAAATCTGTCTTCCTTTTGCGTATCGGATCCGTTAAACTTGGCCTTTGCGTTTTTAGTCTCCTTCTCTATTGCTGAAAATATTTTTTTTATATCGTCTTCCGAATAGTCATAGTTGGATTTGTTTGAGCAATTGCCAAGTAATTTCAGCATATCTAAAATCTTATTTGTCCTTGCTTCTGCAATCCTTATAAATCTTTCTCTTTTTGTTTCTCTCATAGCACGTAGCCTCCTTAACTATCATTAATATGTACTGCTTTATATATCTATTTGTATTCTATATAGTATTCTTTATTTCCTGCATTTATTGTAATATGTTATTTCTTTGTTGTCAATATATTTTTTATATATTGCTTACATTTTTATTATATAGTGTGTTTTATAGTTTATAGTCTATTGATAAATGTTGTATGAAATAGAAGTTATATCTTTAAAATAATCAACTATATTTTTTACGCAATAAAAAATCCCACCTCAATTACGAGATGGGATAGGTTAAGCTATTTATTTATGGTGGAGGCGGCGAGAGTCGAACTCGCGTCCGAAAGCCCTTCAAAGATAGTTTCTCCAAGCTCAGTTCATTTTAATTTTTCATCATCGATTCGAAATGAACAAAATACCGATGGTATATTGTCATGAATACCCCCTCAGCTATGACACCTTGCTGAGCTTCGTTTCCCACTAATTTGACACCTTATCCGAAACCGTGGGGCTTTCCGGTAAGATGAAGCTGCTTAGGCAGCTAAAGCAAAATTATTATTGTCTTTTATTTTTTGTGAAACTTTTTACGTTGATCTTCACAACGGCTTGCTACTATAGTCTCCAAACCCCCGTCGAAGCCATTTTCGCCCCCATTAGCTACTATATTGTAACACATTTTCACTATTTTATCAATTTGCCAAGACCCATGCCTATGACTCCTCCCGCTACATTTAGTATCACGTCGTCTATGTCTACACTTCTGCCGATAAAAAACTGTATAAATTCTATTGTGAAGCTTATGAGTATTATAAAGAGCAAGGTGCGTATGACTTTTTTGTCTTTTATAAGTTTTATAAGCAAAAATCCTACAGGTACAAATATTAGTATGTTGCCGAATATATTAAAGAACATATTAATAAAGGGCGCATGTTTCCAAAAGCTTTTTATGGTGTGGCCGGGCTTTAAATTTATTCCCAAGTCTTCCATTCTAAGCCTATCCGCAGCGCTTTGAAATGTGACTTCCCCTACTTTGTCGCTTAGTCCTTTTTCGATTAAATATTTTTGCGGCATAAACATAATAAAGGACATGGTTATTAAGTATGCGACAAAGAGGCTTATTAAAAACTTCCTGTCGTGCTTCACTTTGCCTTTAAATATGAGTAAAAATATATATGTTAAGATAAAGGCCGCGGCAAATATGACGAGGGCCCTTTGTCCGAAGTACTCTATAAATTTCAAATTATCATCTCTCTAAAACTTTCTATGCCCTTGTAGGCTATTTTTTTGTTTGCTTCGTAAAAACTGCCGTTTACCCGGTCATAGACCGCATATACTCTTAGCCCCGCCTTTACCGCCGCTTCTATTGCATAGGGTGCGTCGTCGAAGATTGCCACCTCACTTGGTTGTAGTGGGAATTTTTTTGCCGCTTCAACATAAAACTCAGGGTTGTTTTTTAATATTCCTATATTGTCTACTGTTGCGATAAAGTCAAAATACTTTTCTATATCAAATCTTTCCATAATCAAATCTACAAATCTGTCGTTTGTAGCCGTGGCAAGTCCCATGGGAATATTATTCTCTTTTAAATAGCTTAAGTATTCCAAGGCCCCGTCTTTTAACTCTACTTCATTTGTGTAGCCCTTTACTATTTCTTTTTCCAATTCACTTATTATTTCTTCTTCCGTCAAATTGACTTTTAATGTATGTCTTAAATAACCGGCGCTTTTGTATATACTCATGGTGGTCAGTTCCTGTGCTATTTCTTCTGTAAATTTTATTTTATGTCTATTTAAAAAGTTTGTGGTGAGACTTCGCCACATCCTGTTTGAGTCTAAAAGTGTCCCGTCTAAATCGAATAAATATCCTTTCATATCTTCCTCCATTGTACAATTATAAATTAACTACAATACCTATTCAAATAAATACTTGCCATTTTTGTAAATATTATGTATACTTTATTAGTCACGGGGCGTAGCGCAGTTTGGTAGCGCACATGGTTTGGGACCATGGGGCCGTGGGTTCAAATCCTCTCCCCCCGACCAACACTC
>CABTXP010000008.1 GCA_902488815.1 uncultured Eubacteriales bacterium
CAGACGTGTGCTCTTCCGATCTATTATAAAAAAATAAGGACACCTCTTTCGAAATGTCCTTCCATTTATAAAACCTTGCCCAAAAAATCTTTAAGCCTGTCGTTTTTCGGATTTTGAAAAATTTCTTCAGCTCTTCCTTCTTCAACTACTGTTCCATCGTCCATAAATATAATTCTGTCTCCCACTTCTCTTGCAAATCCCATTTCATGTGTCACGACTACCATTGTCATGCCGTCGTCGGCAAGGTCCTTCATTACGGAAAGAACTTCACCTACCATCTCTGGGTCTAGGGCGGAAGTAGGTTCGTCAAAGAGAAGTACCTCCGGGTCCATTGCAAGGGCTCTTACAATTGCAATCCTTTGAGACTGACCTCCCGAAAGCTGTGCGGGGTATGCGTCCATTTTGTCCAAGAGACCGACTCTGTCTAAAAGTTTTTCGGCCTTTTCTACCGCCTCATCTCTTCCCACTTTTTTTACAAGCACGGGCGCAAGTATAATATTTTCCAAAACGGTTTTGTTTTTAAACAAATTAAAATTTTGAAACACCATGCCCATGTTCTCGCGAATTTTATTTATGTCCACGTCCTTTGCGGTAATATCTTTGCCGTCAAAAAATATTTGTCCTGCTGTCGGCACTTCAAGTAAGTTTAAACATCTTAAAAAAGTACTCTTGCCGCTACCTGAGGGTCCGATAATTACAACTACTTCTCCGTCCTCTATCTTTTGATTAATTCCCTTTAATACTTTTAACTTACCAAAGGTCTTTTCCAAATTAATTGTTTCTATCATAGCTTAACTTCCTTTCCAAAGCTCCCATGCCCTTTGAAAGTAAAAATGTCATTATCAAATAGACAAGTGCCGTGTAGTACAAAGGTCTTGTGGAGTAAGTTGTGGCATATAAATTTTTGCCTGCATACATAAGATCCGCAATTCCCACTGTAAATACAATTGAGGACTCTTTAATAAGTGCTATAAATTCGTTGACCAAAGCCGGCAATATATTTCTTACCGCCTGAGGTATTATTACTTCTCTCATGGCTTGACCGTAAGTTAGGCCTAAGGACCTGGCTCCTTCCATTTGACCCTTCTCTACCGATTGAATGCCGCCTCTTATTACTTCAGCCACATAGGCTGCGGAGTTTAAAGATATGGCAAGAGAGCAGAGAAATATCGGATGGCGAAGCACCGATAGCTCCATAGGTATTATGTCCTTCAGTCCGAAATAAACTATCATCATTTGAACTATCATTGGCGTGCCTCTCACTATTTCCACATAAGCTGTAGAGATAAAGTTTAAAAATTTATTTTTTGACAGCCTTAGTAGAGCTATTATGGTGCCGAAAATTAATCCGAAAACTATTCCCAATAGAGAAATGACGATTGTGTTTAAAGCCCCTCTTAAAAATACGTATTTATTTTTTGAAATAAATTGTATCTGTCTTTCTATAAAGCTCATTTTTTCTCCTTAATGTAAAAAATCCCTATGAGGGGATTCTTTACTTGTTTTCATTTATTTCTTTTGTAGAAATTTCCACATATTGATTAAACCATGAGGTAACTTTGTCGTCTTTTTGCAAGTCACTTATTACTTCGTTTATAACTTCAAGTAACTCCGGATTTCCCTTTTTAACTGCAACGGCATTACCTTCTTCATCAGGCACATCTAAGTCTTCTATTAAAGCCACGTCGTCATTTGCATAGGCAAATTGTTTTGCGGCAAGCTCCGCCATAAACAAGCAGTCAAAGGTATTGTTTTTAAGTTCCATCAAAAGGTTATTGTTGTTTTCAAGACCTGTTACAGTTGCATCAAAGTTTGCTTCGGCATATTGTTGTTGAATGGAAGCCATTTGAGTTCCGATTTTTTTGCCTTTTAAATCCTCTATGGATTTAAAGTTTCCTTCTTCGCCCTTTCTCACAAGAAGAACCTGTCCTCCTGAATAATATGCTTCGGAAAAATCCACTTCTTTCATTCTCTCAGGGCTTGCCACCATACCTGCAAGTACAATGTCTATGTCATCTGCATTTAGTGAATTCAAAAGGCCTGTAAAGTCCATGTTCTTAATAACAAGTTTTACGCCTAATTTATCGGCGATTGCCTTTGCAATCTCAATGTCAACTCCCACAATGTTTTGATCTTTTCCGGTTACTTGTATCCATTCCATAGGCGGATAGTCTGCCGACGTACCCATGACAAGTTCGCCTTTTTCTTTTATCTGATCTAATTTTGTCTTACCTTCGCTCTGTTTTTGTCCGCCGTCCTTACCACACGCAAATAAAAATGTAAGGGACAGAACTAATAATAATATAATTGATTTTTGTATTGATTTTTTCATAATGACCTCCTGTAAATTTTATTCCATCTTAAAGCTTTCACAGGGTCTCATGGATTTGGAGGTATGTAAAAAGTTTTTGTCCATACTCATCCAACTGCTCTTGACATATATTTGAGTATTCAAGATTAAGGCCTCCTTTTAAGTAATTGAAACTATTATAGAATAGACAAAATTTCTTTTCAAGCCTTTTTTGTGATAAAGTGTAAAATGATTTTCCTTTGCAATAAAAAAAAGACCCGAAGGTCTTAAAAAACTAAGTTTTCTTCCACAGATATTTCTTCCGCAGGTTGCGTTTGAGGAGCGGTGTTTTCCGCAGGTGTAGGTGAAGGTGCAGGAACGTCTTCCATTATTCCCCAGTCTTGATTTACACCCCAGTTGCGAAGCTCCGCATCAGTTCCGATCCAAACGGGCATGCCCACCTTTGCATATGGGAAGATAAAGGTTTCAATGTCGTAGTTAAACATTCTTATACATCCGTTTGAAACATTCATCCCTATTTGCTTGGGAAGAATTGTGCCGTGAATGCCGTAGCCTGAGTATCCCTTTAAATTTAATCCCATCCATCTTTCACCAAGGGGATTTAAAGGATCGTCGGCAGCTCTCGGCGTATATTTTCCCGACATACCTCCCCATGCGGGGTTCTTTGCTTTCATCTTTATAGTACCCTTTGCAGATGGTGTAGGTGTCTGTGACGTGCCTATAGCTACGGGAAATTTGTACATGGGCTTGTCGTTATTGTACATTGTAAGCGTTCTTTGTGTCTTGTTAACTACAATCCATCTGCCGGTTGTCGGGGAATTTGTAATTGTGTCCTTTACAAAAGATTTGGGATTGTAAAGGAGCGTCTTTGTATTTTCGTCCAACTTTCCCGTGACGGTTAAATTGTTTAAAGCTTGAAATCTTTTAATCTCGTGAGTTCTCTCCCAACCCTTCTTGTCTAAAAAGTGGTTAGGCCTCACAAATTGTTCCCCGTAGGAAAGGTTAAATGTAAAGATAAATATCAAAAGCGCTATTGATAAATTTTTAATAATTTTGTTCATCTCTTACCTCAATACTTTTTTCAAAAATTGTCCCGTGTAGGACTTTTTAATCTTTGCAACTTCTTCAGGAGTTCCGGTGGCAATAATTTCTCCGCCCCCATCTCCTCCTTCCGGACCTAAATCTATTATATAGTCCGCAGATTTTATTACGTCTAAATTGTGTTCAATTACTATTACAGTGTTGCCCTTGTCTACAAGGTCGTTTAACACCTTGATGAGTTTTTTTACATCTGCAAAATGAAGTCCCGTAGTAGGCTCGTCTAAAATGTAAATGGTCTTTCCCGTACTTACCTTTGAAAGTTCAAGAGCAAGTTTAATCCTTTGAGCTTCTCCTCCTGAAAGTTGTGTGGAGGGTTGTCCCAAAGTTATATATGAAAGTCCCACGTTTTTTAGAGTCTCAAGCCTTCTAAGTATTCGCGGATGGTTCTCAAAAAACTTTATAGCTTCTTCCACTCTCATGTCAAGTACGTCGGAAATATTTTTGCCCTTGTACTTCACTTCAAGTGTCTCTCTGTTGTATCTCTTACCCTTACATACTTCACATGGCACATATACGTCGGGCAAGAAGTGCATCTCAACTTTTTTAATTCCGTCTCCGGAGCAGGCTTCACATCGTCCGCCTTTTACATTAAAACTGAATCTGCCTTTTTTATAGCCGCGCATCTTCGCCTCGTTTGTCGCCGCAAAGACATCTCTAATTATATCAAATGTTCCCGTGTATGTGGCGGGATTTGATCTCGGCGTTCTGCCTATAGGGCTTTGGTCTATGTTTACAACCTTGTCCAAGTGTTTAAGGCCCTTAATTTCTTTGTACTTCCCCGGCTTAACCTTTGAGTTGTGGAGCTTTTGCATCAGCGCCTTGTATAGAACTTCGTTTATTAAAGAACTTTTGCCGCTGCCGCTTACTCCTGTCACTGCTACAAATTTGCCAAGGGGAATTTTTACATCTACGCTTTTTAAATTATTTTTTTCGGCTCCTTTTATTTCTATAAAATTACCGTTTCCTTCTCTTCTCTTTTCAGGCACGTCTATTTTTTCTCTGCCGCTTAAAAAAGCGCCGGTTATAGATTCTTTCACCTTCATTATTTCCTTTGCCGTGCCTTGAGCCACAATGTGACCCCCTTCATCTCCGGCGCCGGGACCTATGTCTACAATTTGATCCGCCATGTACATAGTGTCTTCGTCGTGTTCCACCACGATTAAAGTGTTGCCTATGTCCGTAAGACTTCGTAGAGAATGTAAAAGTTTTTCATTGTCCCTTTGATGAAGGCCGATGGAAGGCTCATCAAGAACATAGATGACCCCCACAAGTTGAGATCCGATTTGAGTAGCAAGGCGAATACGCTGTGCCTCTCCACCTGAAAGTGTCCCCGTCATGCGAGAGAGGGTCAAGTATCCCAAGCCAACCTCGTATAAAAATCCCAAGCGAGATTTAACTTCTTTTAAAATTTGCTCTCCGATAATAGTTTCTTCTTTGTTAAGCTTTAAGTTGTTAAAAAATTCCAAAGCTTTATCTACGGAAAGCTCCGTCAATTCAAATATATTAAGTCCGTTTATTTTAAAGGACAGGGAACTGTCTTTAAGTCTGGAGCCGTGGCAGTGAGGGCACTCCTCATCAGCCATAAACTCGCCTACACGACCTTTGACGGCATCAGATGATGATTCCATGTATCTGCGCTTTAAGTTGCGCTTAATTCCTTCAAAGGTACCTGCATAGTCTTTGTATCCGCTGAAGTATGAATCAAAAGAAAATTTCAACTTGTTACTTGAGCCGTTAAAGAGTGCGGATATAAATTCCTTCGGCGCATTTTTTATAGGCTCATCTATTGGAAAGTCGTATGCCTTCGCCAAATTTTTTATCATTTCGTAGTAGTATGTGCCTTGGGAATTTGAATAGCAGGCAACTGCACCTTCTTTTATAGAAAGGTCTTTGTTGGGAATTACAAGGTCCTCATCTACTTCTTTTGAAAATCCTAAGCCGTTACATGTAGGGCAGGCTCCTATGGGAGAGTTAAAGGAAAAAGATCTTGGCGACACTTCTTCAATTACCGTGCCGCATGAAGGGCACATGAGCTTTGAAGAAAATGTCATGACTTTTTCTCCCATTAAATCTACATTTACAAGTCCGTCCGCCAAGTTTAAAGCAAGCTCCAAACTCTCTGCAAGACGTGACCTTATTCCCTCTTTTATAATAAGTCTGTCCACCACAACGGAAATGCTGTGGTTAAAATTCTTTTTAAGTTCAGGGACTTCGTCGATTTCGTACATTTCTCCGTCGACAATAACTCTTATATAGCCTTCTTTTTTAATTCGGTCTAAAAGCTTTTTGAAAGTTCCCTTGCGATTTCTGACTATTGGCGCCAATATTTGAATTTTGGTTCTCTCTTCAAGTTCTAAAATTTCATCCACCATTTGATCAATTGAGTAGGATGTAATTTCCGTGCCGCAGTTGTGACAATAAGGCCTTCCGATTTTTGCATACATAAGCCTTAGGTAGTCGTAAATTTCCGTAGTGGTCCCCACAGTTGACCTGGGATTTTGGGATGTAGTCTTTTGGTCAATGGAAATTGCAGGGCTCATGCCTTCAATATATTCCACATCGGGCTTGTCCATTTGTCCCAAGAACTGTCTGGCATATGAGGACAAACTTTCCACATACCTTCTCTGTCCTTCGGCATAAATTGTGTCAAAGGCAAGAGAACTTTTGCCACTGCCGGAAAGTCCTGTAAAAACTATGAATTTATTCCGAGGAAGTACCAGGTCCACGTTTTTTAAATTGTGTTCCTTGGCTCCCTTTATTATTATTTTATCTGCCATTAATTATTCAACATTCCTTTAAGATTTTTAATCTCGTCTCTAATTTCCGCAGCTCGTTCAAAGTCCAACATTTCCGCACACTTGAGCATTTCAATTCTAAGTCCTTCAATCATTTCATTTATTTCAAAAGGATCGAAGTCGGAAGCGTCATACTCAACCTTTTCTTCCATTGCAACTTGGTTGGTCACAATATCTCTTATGCCCTTTGAAACGGACTTGGGTGTAATGCCGTGCTTCTTGTTGTAATCGTCTTGGATTTTTCTTCTCCTGTTTGTCTCGTCAATAGTAACTTGCATAGATTGAGTTACGGTATCTGCATACATAACAACATAGGAGTCCACATTTCTTGCGGCACGTCCTGCAGTTTGAATCAAGGAGGTCTCACTTCTTAAAAAGCCTTCCTTGTCCGCATCAAGTATTGCGACCAAGGAAACTTCCGGCAAGTCCAAACCTTCACGCAAAAGATTTATACCCACAAGGACGTCATAAACTCCAAGTCGCAAGTCTCTTATAATTTCCATTCTCTCAATTGTCTCCACGTCGGAGTGCATGTATGTCACCTTAATGCCCAGCTCTTTAAAGTGCTTGGTAAGGTCTTCCGCCATTTTTTTCGTAAGAGTTGTGACTAATGTTCTGTAGCCCTTCTCTTTTTGTATGTGTATCTCGTTTATTAAGTCGTCAATTTGATTTTTCGTTGGGCGTACAAAAATTTCAGGATCTAAAAGTCCCGTAGGTCTTATAATTTGCTCCACTCTGTTCTCTTCGTGTTCCTTTTCATAAGACCCCGGTGTTGCAGACACATATATACATTGGTTTTGCAGTGACTCAAACTCGTTAAACTTCAAAGGTCTGTTGTCAAGTGCCGAGGGCAGTCTGAAGCCGTAGTCCACCAAGGTCTGTTTACGAGATCTGTCGCCGTTAAACATGCCTCTTATTTGAGGTAGAGTGGCGTGAGACTCGTCTATTATTGTCAAAAAGTCCTTGGGAAAATAGTCGATTAATGTATATGGTCTCGACCCCGGCGCGCGTCCCGACAAATGTCTGGAGTAGTTTTCAATGCCGCTGCAAAAGCCCATTTCCTGTAACATTTCAAGGTCGTACTCCGTCCTCTGCTCAAGTCTTTGAGCTTCCAAAAGTTTTTCTTCGTCACGAAGGACTCTCAGTCTGTCTTCCAGCTCTTCTCTTATAGTGGTTATGGCGTGCTGCACTTTTCCTGTTGTCGTTGCAAAGTGAGATGCAGGCCAAAGGCTTGCAAATTTTTTGTAGCCAAGTACCTCTCCCGTGAGAGCATTTATCTCCGCAATTCTGTCTATCTCGTCGCCGAAAAATTCCACGCGAATTGATTTTTCAGAAGATGATGCAGGGAAAATTTCAAGAACATCTCCCCTTGCTCTAAAAGTACCACGGACAAAGTTTATGTCGTTACGCACATATTGAATGTCTACAAGGTGTCTCATAATGTCGTCACGGGATCTTTCCATGCCGGGACGAAGAGAGACCATGAGCTCCTTATAGTCCACCGGGTCGCCTAAGCCGTATATACATGAGACGGATGCCACAATAATTACATCTCGCCTTTCAAATAGAGACATAGTCGCCGAGTGACGTAGCTCATCAATTTCGTCGTTAATGGACGAGTCCTTTGCAATAAAAGTGTCCGTCTGAGGCACATATGCCTCCGGTTGGTAGTAGTCGTAGTAGGACACAAAGTATTCCACTGCATTCTCCGGGAAAAATTCTTTAAACTCTCCCGCCAATTGATATGCCAAGGTCTTGTTGTGTGCAATGACAAGGGTGGGCTTTTGAGTCCTTTCAATAATGTTTGCCATTGTAAAGGTCTTGCCGCTTCCCGTAACCCCAACCAAGGTCTGATGTTTTTTATTTTCATTTATGCCCTCAACCAATGAGTCAATCGCTTTAATTTGATCTCCCATTGGTTTGAATTTTGAATGTATTTTAAATTCCATTTAATCACCACAAAAAAAATATAGAGCCACTTTGTGACCCTATATTATTATAACATATGTGTCTATTTAAATATTTCATCCAAGTTTGTGTCCATGTAAACATTGTACCTGTTTAGTGAAAACATACTTTGGGGCAAACCCTTTATCAAGTAATTACTTCCCTCTTCAGTAGTAAAGGTCTTGGTGATGCCCGCCTCTCTAACCAATACGTCGGAAAGGTCGTCGTGTACTCCCAATGGGTATGCCATTGAATCAATGTTTATGCCGAGGCCTGTGAAGTAGTTTAAAGTGGTTGCAAAGTCATTTTTAATATACTCAATGTAGTGACCTTCGCTCTCTCCTTCAAGCCTTAAAATATTTTCTCTCAGATTTTCTTCAAGCTTCGGCGACTGATGTATGTCGTAGCCATGAGTGCCAAATTCCACCACCCCCGACTCGAACATTTCTTTAATCTCATCTTCGCTGTAGTGAGGAATAATTTTTTCTCCCGTGTCCTTGTATGTGTCCTTGCCAATCGAATGGCCTATGGGAAAATAAACTGCAGTGTAGCCGTACTCTTTAAGTAGAGGATAGACAATGTTGTAGTTTGACAAATATCCGTCGTCAAAGGTAAGCATAACTGATTTGTCGGGAATACTTTCGCCCCTTAAGACATAGCCTTCCATTTCTTTAAGTGTGAGACACTTGTAACCTCTATCTCTAATCTTGTCAAAGAGCTCAACCAACTTCTCTCTGTCTATCTTTGCATAGTTGTCCGGGCTTTCACACACCTCGTGAAGCATTAAGACCTTTACTTCCGTGTCAAATTTCTTTTCTACAGGTGTTTTAATTTTATAGTCCGACCCTTGGGCGACATAGGTGCCGAAGTCGTCCGGCATATAAAAGTCCTTGCCGTAAATTTTATTTATCATCATATCTCCCACGGCATTTCTATAGTGAGCCGTGTCGTAGAAAAAGCGCGGGTCTTTTGAAATTGAAGTGTAAGTAAAGTCATAGAAGCCCGTTATCTCCGTGAGCCTTCTCATAAATTCTTCCGTCTCTTGAGGCGAGTAGGCCTTGTAAGCACTTTCATACAATGGATACATTAATACCTTGTATGAGATGCCCTTTTCCTTTAGAAAATTCAAACACTCTTCAAAGTCACGGAAAAATTCATCCATGTACTTTAATTTAATTTGAGGCTTTTCATATTGATAGTCCGGATATTTCTCCAAGTAAGTCTTTAAGGCTCCAATACCTTCCACGTCTCTCACTCTCTTGTCGTAGTTCCCCGACTCCGGAATAAAGACGTCAAAGACCTTAGGCGTATAAGTTTTTTCGCCGTAGGATCTTCTCATGTCATTTACATAGAGAGGGTCGGCAAAGAGGTACTTTGTATAGAATGACGCCTTTGACTTCCCCGTCACTTCAGGCTTCATCATGTAGTGAATGTCACTTTCCCCCGTATCGTATTCTTCCGCAAAAGAAAATGTAATAGGGAGAACTATCTCTTTTACATTGTAATTATTTACAATATATTTTGCAGTATCAAGGACGTCCTTCATGTCCGCTCCGTAGTAGAATAAGTTGTAAAACTTCTCTCCCGTTACTTCATCCAAGGTCTCTTTAACCAAGGCACTTGAGCCTGAAGAGCCTAAGACATAGGCATTGTAGTCCTCGTGATGCTTTTGTAAGTATGAAATTTTTGCAGTTCTGGGATTTCTCGTCATGGCATATGAGTACCATGTATCCTTTGCAAAAGCTCCGAAGGGATTTGCAAAGTAATTAACACCTGCGACAAGAGCTACAACTGTAATGCATGCGAGAAATATTATTAAAACTTGTCTTCTTGTTTTCATTAATATTTTTGATATACAAATTCCATCTTAGTTATATCTCCACCGATTATTCCAAAGACCAATGTAAGTCCAAGGACAATAACCAAGAGGAGATAGAGAGATAAAGGTTTTAACCTCTCCAACTTTTGGAAAAAGTCTCCTTCCCTTTCCTTATAATATGCGGCAAAAATCATGACCAAAACTCCCGCTCCTACAACAAGGTATCCCACCTTGGTCATTGCCATGGCGGAGTAGAAATTCCGGAGGAAGTTTTCGCCGAAGAAATTGCCTGCAGTATACTTAATCATTTGCCAAAGTTCTTTTGCAGTGTCCGCCTTTGAAAAATAACGGCCCACAGTTGTTATAAGTGAAACCCAAATGATTTTAAACACATACTTTATATTTTCAGAAATTTTCAGCTTTTCATCTACAGAGTTTCGCACTCCTTCAAGTATCAGTGATAGTGAAATAACCACACCGTAGTATAGACCGAATAGAAGCGAAATAACTCTGGCGCCGTGCCAAGCACCGATTAATATATAGACAACTAATGTTGAGATTAAAAGTGTAAAGATTTTGCCGTACTTGGCGCCGAATTTCTTACGAGACTTTCTGTTGATCTTGGTAAAAGTCTTGGAAAGGCTCATGGGATAAAAGACATACTCTCTCATAAATGCACCCAAGGTCATGTGCCATCTGCGCCAATATTCCGCAACGGAGTCTGCCAAGTATGGGCTGTTAAAGTTCTCTGAAAGTTCAATGCCCAAAATTTTTGAAAAGCCTCTTACAATGTCAATACCTCCTGAGAAGTCGGCATAAATTTGAATTCCGAATACAAACATGGCAAGAAACAACACGCTTCCTTGATAAGAAGTATAGTTTGACACCACATTTGATATAGGCTCGACCAATCTGTCGGCAACAACGGTTTTTTTCATAAGACCGAAAATAATTAAATAAAGACCGCGACTTAAATTTTGCCAACTGAAGTCCTTCTCAGCGTAAAGCGTCTTTGATAGGTCGTCATACTTGTCAATAGGTCCTTGCAAAAAGGCCGGGAAATATGCGACAAAGGATGCGAACTTTAAAAAATTCTTTTGCGCCTTATACTTGCTTCTATAAATGTCTACCAAGTATGAAACGGCTTTGAAAGTATAAAAAGAAATCCCCAAGGGAGCAACAATGGATTTAAAATCAAAGGTAAAATTTCCGAAGAGATTTAAAAGCCCTAAGTATTTTAATCCGAAGAGGATGCCGAAATTAATTAAAAGGCCCAAGATGAGATATTTTTTAGATTTAATCTTGCCTTGTTTCTTGCCTTCAGCCTCAATTACGGACTCTATTTTTGCCCCAAGCAAATAGATACTTATTGTAGTTATGACAATGTATACTACCGCATATTTTTCCAAGTAGTAGTAGAGAGCATAACTTACAATAAGAGTTAAAAGCCATTGGGATTTTTTAAAAATTGTATAGTATAAAATAGTAAAAATAATTATTCCTACAAGAACGTAGGGATTTTGCAAATTCAAAAATTATTCACCTAAAAATTCTTCAACTAAAGAAAGTATTTTTTCCGGAGTCTCAAAATTTTCCGGCAAAATTTCTTCTACGCCAATTTCAATTTCAAACTCTTCGTTTAACTCCAATATTAGGGAAACAGTGTCAAAGGAATCAATGATACCTGAATCTAAAAGTTCAGTGTCTCCATCAATGTCTTCAGCTCCCATTGGAGAAACTTCTTTAATAATTTCAATAATCTTTTCTAAATTTTTCATAGCAGCTCCTTTAGTTTATTTCTATCCACCTTTTGATTTCTGTTAAGTGGCAATTCATCTAATTTAATAATTTCCTTTGGCATAAAGTGTCGTGGAAGTTTTGCCCTCATTTCTTTTAAAAGCTCTCGCTCTCCCGCACTACCTTGATAGAAAAGTACCAGCTTTTCCTTTTCTTTGTCAAAGACTACACCGGATATATCTACACCTGAAAGAGAGTTGACGCCGTTTTCAATTTCGCCAAGCTCAATTCTATAGCCTTGGTGTTTAACTTGGTAGTCGTTTCTGCCTTTAAAGTACACATTGCCCTTCTCGTCTCTTAAAGCTCTGTCTCCCGTGTTGTAAATAATTTCGGGATAACTTTTGTTTAAAGGATTTTGGATAAAGGCATCCCTCGTCTTCTTCTCATCTCCGTAGTAGCCAAGGGCAAGTCCCGCACCTGAAAGGTATAGGTCGCCCTCTTCATTTGCCTTGCAGAGATCAAAGTCCTCGTCAAAGATAAAGACTCTGCCGCCCTTAACTTCTTTACCTGCAGGGATTTCCGACAAGTCCTCCTTCTCATCAATCTCGTGATAGAGGACGTTAAAGGAATACTCCGTAGGCGCATAGAGGTTGTAATACCTTGCCTCAACATTGTCCATCCAAAACCTTATTGTCTTCTCAGGCATTACTTCTCCTGAAAACATTACGGTCTTAACTGTGGGTATTTTATCATATGAAAAAACTTTAAAGTTTTCCATAAGTCTCAGGGCAAAAGTCGACCATATAAGTGTATCCCCCTTAAATTTATTTATCAAGTCGATAATCTTCTTGGGAAACATAAAGTACTTCGTCGGTATAAGGCCGATTGTAGAGGTGTTATACAGTGCAAGGTAAACCGACTTTAATGAACTGTCAAATTCAAAGCTCACTTGGTTTGCAAAAATATTCTCTTCGTTAAAATCAAAGTCAGCATTAAAGTTTTCGCACATTGAGATTATACTGCCGTGAGATTTTAATACAAGTTTAGGTACACCGGTTGAGCCTGAAGTGAAGAGTCCAAGTGCAGGGTCACTTGCTATAGTGTGAGATGTCGAGTCAAAGTCTTCAAACTCCCTCTTTAAAATTTCTTCCTTTATGTTTAAATAGCCCTTGTCATTTGCAACAGTAGTGACTATGCCTCCAATGGATGTGTTGTTTAAAATGGTGTTCATTCTATCTTCCGGCACTTTGTAATTTACAGGCACATAAAATCCGCCCAATGAGAGGATACCCATAAATATAAAGAGGTCGAACTCATTGTCGTCTATTAAAACCAATATGGGCTTTGTAAGGTCAAAATTATTTTCACTTATGACATTTGCCGCTTTTATGGAATTTTCGTAATACTCATTGTAAGTATAGCTCCTGTCCTCTGTAAGTATTGCAACTTTATCGGGACAAGTGTCTTTAGCTTTTTTTAATAAATCAAATAAACTGTTCATACCACTATTATAGCTTAGGCGAGAAAATTTCAAAACTTTTTTGTCCCAATGCATTAAAAAACTCAGGTCGCCCTGAGTCTTATGAATTTTCTATTAACTTTTTTAAATTTGTCTTGTTTATTATATACGTTGCAAGAACCATAATGATTAAAGTCGATGCCGCCACGGATAAAACCGTTAGGAAAAACGGCGCCTGAACTATATACTTAAGCTCAGCTGCAACTAATATACCTGCCGTTATTGAATAGACGCAACAGTTAATGTAGTTATTCTTAATGTACTTACTTGCCGTATAAGTAATTATTGCGCAGAGAAGTCCTACCGCCATGTCAATAGGTCCGAGAGGCGAATAAATATTTGCAAGTCCTCCCCCTACTATTAAGGCCGACACATACCTCCTATTAAAGAAAGGTACTACCGCAAGGGCCTCTCCTACTCTAAACTGAATTGCCATAAATCCTATAGGATTTAAAGAAATTGCCAAGACATAAATTGCAACCAATATTGCATTTTTTGCCAAATCTTCAATCTTCAATTGTATTCCTCCTTAGTTTTTTTAATTGGGATTTCGCGAACCAATATAAACACGAGGAACATCTTATAAGATTTGGACTTTAATTTCAATCTTTAAATAGTGTAATTGTAAATTTTGTGCCCTTGCCCGGGTCACTCTCTACTGAAATATTCCCCTTAAGGACATTTATTATATGCTTAACTATTGAAAGGCCGAGACCTGTGCCCCCGTTTTGTTTTGAGCGGGACTTGTCCACAGTATAAAACCTTTCAAATATTCTGGGAATCTCTTCTCTTTTTATGCCGATGCCCTGATCTTCTACGGAGATTAACATTTTATCTTTTTCATCTTCAATTTTTATTTTTACAACCTTGTCATCGTTGGAATACTTAATTGAATTTGAAACCAAATTAAATAGCATTTCATATATTAAAGTATTTGCGGAAATTATTTCCCCTTCTCCTTCAATTTCTATGTCTATATTCTTTTTCTTAGCTTCAAAGGACAAACTGTCCGCAACATCTTCGGCAACTTTTCTCACATTTACATTTTCTTTTAAGACAATGTTCTCTTCATTAAGCTTTGAAAGGCTTAAAAGTTCTTCAATGAGTTGCAAAAGTCTTGAGGACTCTTTGTAAATCATTCCAGAAAATTCTTTTATGTCTTTTTCATCTGTGACCATGTCGCTTTTAATCATTTCGGCAAAGCCCATTATACTTGTGAGCGGCGATTTTAATTCGTGACTTACATTGGATGTAAATTCGCTCCTTATTATTTCCGCTTCTACTTCCTTGGTCACTTCCATTATGAGAAGTATTGCCCCTACATCTTTTACCTGGGAAGGGTTTATATATATTTTGTAATACTTTTTAATGCCTTCTTTTCCCTTGTCAATGAGAACGCTGCTGCCTGTCTTTTCATTAAATACTTTGTCAATGGCTTTAAGGACTTCTTCATCTCTTGTAAGAGCCAAAATACTTTGACCTTCAATTTTATCTACCGGCGAGTCGAAGTATCTCTTGCCGCTTTCGTTAATTGAAATAATGTTCTTGTCCCTGTCAATTAACAAAAGTCCTTCTTTCATTGAATTTAAAACTTCCTGAGTCTTGTCTCTGTCAATTTTTATCTCTTCATACTGAGATTTTATTAAATCATTTTGAGATTTTATTCTTCTCACAAAGGGTTTTAGCTCGTCATAGACGGCAATTTCCTTCAAGTCGTCTATATTTTCTCCCGCTTCTTCCAATGGCTTTACAATTTTATCCGTGCTGTGCTTTGACATAATTAGGGAAATAATCAAAATTATAATTAATATGCCAAGGTCGTAGGGCAGTATTTCTATAAAGCCGCCAAAGGCGTTTTTGCTCTCCCGAGACACTCTTATTATTGTGCCGTCATCCAATCTTTTTGCACTGTAGTAAGTAGTGTTGCCCAAGGTTTCGGACTTTCTCTTTGCGGAGCCTTCTCCCGTTGCTATGGCTTGTTCGATCTCTTCTCTATTTAAATGATTTTCCAAGTCCTCCTTGTCTTTTCTGTTTTCAAAGAGAACTTTGCCGTCGGAATCAATGTAAGTTATACGCATTTCCGGCAGCTCCGACACATAGCCCTTTAAGTACTCTATATTATCTCCCGGTTCGTTTAAGCTGTAGGCAAGAGCTGTGGATCTCATTGTAATTTCTTTTTTTGCTTCCCTTGTGTAGAAATTGTAATAGACAAATAGAGAGAGAACATTTGTGAGAATTAATGTAATTATTCCTAAAAAATAAAGTCTTCTGTTAATCTTCTTTCTCATTTATTCACCGCTGTCAATTTTGTATCCCACGCCTCTAACCGTCTTTATTAAATAGTCTTTGGCGCCTAATTTATCTCTCAAGGTCTTTATGTGCATGTCAACTGTACGAGACTCTCCTTCAAAGTCGAAGCCCCACACGTTTTGCATAATTTTTTCTCTGGAAAGTACAATCTTTTTATTTTGAAGCATGTACTTTAAAAGTTCATACTCCTTGTAAGTAAGGACCGTCTCTTCGCCATCTACAAAAACTTTTCGCAAGTCGTCATTTATCACGATTCCTTCGTAGGAAATTTCGCTTGTGTTGCTTTCCTTTTTCGCTCTTCTAAGGACGGCTCTTACCCTTGCAATTAACTCCATTACTCCGAAAGGTTTTGTAATATAGTCGTCGGCTCCCAAGTCCAAGGCACTTACCTTGTCTATCTCGGAGCTTTTTGCCGTAAGCATTATTACGGGAATGTCCTTTGAGTTGAAATTGTTTTTTAATCCGGTTAAAATTTCAATGCCGCTTACTTCGGGAAGCATTATGTCAAGTATTACAAGGTCAGGCAGCTCCTTTTCAATAGCTTTTGAAAACTCGTCGTTGTCTTCAAAGCCTTCAGCTTCATAACCGCTGCTGTTTAAAGCATAAACTATGAGCTTTCTTATGGATTCCATGTCCTCTACTACAAAAACCTTTGTCATTTCTACTCCTTAAATTTTCTTTGGACTGTGAACTCCCGTTACAACAAATGTAACCCATGTTGCAATGTTGGTAGCGTGGTCCGCAATTCTTTCAATATACTTGGCAATCATAATTACATCAATTGCCGCTGCAGCTCTGTGCTGCTTCGTCCTTATTATTTCTACTAACATGTCTCTTATTTCAACAAAGTAATTGTCCACAACGTCGTCGTCTAAAATTACTTTTTCCGCAATTTTTATCTCGCTTAGTACATAGGCGTCAATAGAAGTTTCCACCATTTTCTTCGCATAATCCGACATGTTGGTAAGCTCTTTAAGGACGGTCCTGTCAATGTCCTTCGGCAAAAATTTTGAAATATCTACAATATCTCTTGCCATGTCTCCGATTCTCTCCATGTCCGTAATTATTTTTAATCCGGCGGAAATTTTTCTAAGGTCTGATGCCACAGGTTGATTGCGCAAAATAATTCTTAAAATTAAATTTTCTATTTCGTGTTCGCTTCTATCTATTTCTTCTTCCAATCCATAGACTTCAGTTTTTAAAATTTCTGAATAGTTGTCAATTGAAGTAATGGCCTTTGTCATAATTTTTTCGCAAAGGATTCCCATTTCAATTATGGATTCGTTTAAACTTTTCAGTTCCTCATCATATGTCTTTCTCATTAGCCGAACCTTCCTGTTATATAGTCTTCCGTCTTCTTTTCCTTTGGCGATGAAAATATTTGATCCGTGGGACCTTGTTCTATTACATCTCCTGTAAGGAAAAATACAGTGTCGTCTGATACTCGAAGGGCCTGTTGCATATTATGTGTCACCATGATAATAGTATAATCCTTCTTAAGTTCCAAACACAAATCTTCAATTTTGCCTGTGGATATAGGGTCAAGGGCTGAAGTAGGCTCGTCCATTAAAAGTACTTCAGGCTCTACCGCAAGAGCCCTTGCAATACAAATCCTCTGTTGCTGTCCGCCGGACAAGGACTGCGCGTTTTGATTAAGCTTGTCCTTAACCTCGTCCCAAATTGCCGCACCTCTTAAAGACCTCTCCACAATTTCCATAAGCTCCGACTTCTTTTTAATGCCGTGAGTCTTTGACCCGTAGGCGATGTTTTCATATATGCTCATGGGAAAAGGGTTGGGACTTTGAAATACCATTCCCACTCTCTTCCTAAGTAAGTTCACATCGTAATCTTTTTTGTAAATGTCTTCGCCGTCCAAAGCAATAAGTCCTGTGATCTTACATCCTTCCACCAAGTCATTCATCCTGTTAAGGCTCTTAAGCATTGTGGACTTGCCGCAACCGGAGGGCCCGATAAAAGCCATAACTCTATTTTTTCCCACCGATATGTTAATGTCCTTAAGGGCTTGGAAGTCTCCGTACCACAAATTGACATTTTCTACCCGCATCTTTTCTTCCATTTCTTCCTCCTGAGGAAATATTTACTCAATATCTATACACTGTAAGTATATGAGTGCCATGTAAAAAGACATGAGGCGCATTGTAAAATTTGTGTAAAATCACTATTAATTTTACACAAAAAAATAGAGCACATGGCTCTATTTGTTTTCTCCTACACTTTCCAATTTATTTTTCTCAGGTCTTTTTAAATTTTCATTGGCTTGTGAAAGCATAAGTTTTATTCTGTTAAATTGATTTACTTCCGAGGCACTTGCATCAAAATCTATAGGCACTATATTTGCCTTCTCATACTTGGCACGTATGGCCTTTATTACTCCCTTGCCCGTTATGTGGTTGGGAAGACATCCGAAGGGTTGAACACAGACTATGTTTTCACATCCCTCTTCTATCAGCTCAACCATCTCCGCAGTGAGGAGCCATCCTTCGCCGTATTGATTGCCAAGGGAGACGAATTCTTCGGCATAGTCAACTAACTCTTCCACCTTCTTGGGCTCCGTGTACTTAGACTTTGAAAGCTCATCTCTTATGACCTGTCTGTAGTACTCAATGTAGTTGATGGCAAGTCTCGTGCCCACCGTGGCGGTCTTACCCTTTGAAAGAAGTTCGTTTTTCGCTTCGGCGTTTTTAAATGAATACATCATAAAGTCGGTTAAGTCGGGGATTACAACTTCAGCACCTTCGGCTTCCAACTTGTCTTGTAAAAAGTTGTTGGCTTCAGGCAAGTATTTTACCAAAATTTCTCCAACTATTCCCACCTTTGGCTTCTTCGTGTTGTCGCACTCCAACCTTTGGTATTCGGCTATCATGTTGTGAACATATTTTTTAAATTCGCCTCTGCCTGATTTTTTTGAGGCTTCTTTTGCAATTTCAATCCATCTCTTTTGCAAAATATTTGAGCTGCCCTTTATCTTTTCATAGGGCCTCGTGGCATTTGTAAGCCTCATTATAAGGTCGCCATAAAGCATTGCCCTTACCATTGCAGGTCCCAGTCCCACAATTTTATTAAGACTTAAATCAAGTCCCGGATGTTTTTCAATTCCCTGGAAGGACAGAGCAAGTACAGGTATGTGACCGTAGCCTGCTTCTTTTAATGCCTTTCTTATAAATGCAACATAGTTTGATGCACGACATGCTCCTCCCGTTTGAGACATGAGTATGGTCAGGTTGTCCGTGTCATATTCTCCCGACAGTACCGCTTCCATAAATTGTCCCACTACAAACATTGAAGGATAGCAGGCGTCGTTGTTTACATATTTAAGACCGTATTCCACGGCATGTGGAGACACGTGTTGCAATACTTTAAAGTTATAGCCGTAACTGTTAAATACATCTTCAAATAATGCCATGTGTATGGGAGCCATTTGAGGCACCAATACAGTGTGCTTCTTTTCCATTTCCTTTGTATAAATTACAGGTTCGTAGGAGTAGTCATGAGATTTTAATTTTAAATCTCTCTTTTCCACAGCTTCAAGGAGTGATCTCACTCTAATTTTAATTGCACCTAAGTTGTTTATTTCGTCAATTTTAATTACGGTGTAAATTTTGCCGTAGGAATGCAGAACTTCATTTACCTGATCTGTTGTCACCGCATCCAGTCCGCATCCGAAAGAGTTAAGCTGTATCATTTCAAGATTGGGATGCTCGCCGACAAATTTTGCCGCGCGGTAAAGCCTTGAGTGGTAGGTCCATTGGTCCAAAACTCTAAGCCTTCCCCCTACTTCCGTAAAGCTTGAAATTGAGTCTTCACTTAGTACATCAAGGCCCAAGGAGTTAATAAGCTCAGGTATGCCGTGGTTTATTTCCGGGTCTATGTGGTAGGGCCTTCCAGCAAGGACGATGGCGGGCTTTCCTTTTTCTTCAATTATTTTTAAAGCGCGCCTGCCCTCTTCGTGTAGGTCCAAGTGGTACCTGTCCAACTCTTTATATGCCGCTATTGTCGCCTTGTTTATCTCCGACTTCGGTATGTCGGGGAAAATTTTTGTAAGACGTGTCGCCAATTTTTTTCTGTCGTCAAAGGACAGGAATGGGTTCATAAACTTAACTTCATTTGCGTAAATGGAGTCCACATTGTTTTTAATAACTTCAGAATATCCTGCCACTACAGGACAGTTAATGTGGTTTTGTTGGTGTTCATTTTCTTTTTGCTCGTAAAAAACTGCAGGATAGAAAATAAACTTCACGCCTTTTTTAATTAAATTTTCCACGTGGCCGTGGACTAATTTTGCCGGGTAGCAAGCCGTCTCACTTGTAATGGACTCAATGCCCTCTTCATACATTTTACGCGTCGTCTTGTCTGAAAGAATGACTCTGTAGCCTAATTGAGTAAAGAAGGTGTGCCAGAATGGATAGTTTTCGTAAATATTTAACACACGAGGTATTCCCACCGTGCCTCTCTTGGCCTCTTCTTCACTTAAAGACTCGTAGTCGAAAAGTCTTTCATACTTGTACTTGTACATGTTGATTCGGTCTTCGCTTGAGGATTTTTGAATGCCCGACCCTTTTTCGCACCTGTTTCCCGTAATATATCTCTTGCCGTTTGAAAAAATATTTACGTTTAAGGCGCAGTTGTTGGTACACTGTCTGCAATTTGTGTTTATTTTTTTGTAAGTAAAGGTCTTTAATTCTTCTTCATTTAAAATTGAAGACACATCTTTTGCTTTTTCTTTTGCGATTAAAGCCATGCCGTAAGCGCCCATAAGCCCGGCAATGGCAGGTCTTGTTATCTCAACGCCCGCCGTCTTTTCAAAAGCTCGAAGGACTGCATCTGATAAAAATGTGCCCCCTTGAGCCACAATGTGTTCACCCATTTCCTTTGGGTCGCGAATTTTTATAACTTTTTGAAGGGCGTTTTTAATTACGGAGTAGGCAAGGCCTGCTGCAATGTCGCTGACCTCCGCCCCTTCTTTTTGTGCCTGCTTTACATTTGAGTTCATAAAGACTGTGCATCTTGAGCCTAAGTCCACCGGGTTCTTTGACTTTAAAGCCTCATTTGCAAATTCTTCACTTGTCATGTTTACGGTATTGGCAAAAGTTTCAAGAAATGATCCGCATCCTGACGAACAGGCTTCGTTTAAAAGTATGGACTCAATTATGCCGTCCACAATTTTCATGGACTTCATGTCCTGACCGCCAATGTCTATTATAAAATCAACTTCAGGTTCAAAGTATTTTGCCGCCGTAAAGTGAGCGATAGTCTCTACCTCGCCCAAGTCCAAATTAAGTGCCGCCTTAATAAAGTCTTCGCCGTAGCCTGTGCAACCTGAAGATTTAATAAAGGCGTTTTTGTTTTTATCTCTGTAAATAATTTTCAGCTGTTCAATAACTACTTCCAAAGGATTGCCGTTGTTGGATCCGTAGTATTCGTACAAAATCTTATTGTCTTCCGACATTAAAACCAACTTCGTAGTAGTGGAGCCGGAGTCAATGCCAAGATACATTGGTCCTTCGTATGCACTCAGCTCTCCTCTTTCCACATCCTTCGCTTTGTGACGCTCCTTGAAAGCCTTAAGCTCATCTTCAGAATTAAATAGAGGCTCCAAAAATTGTGAATTGGATTCAAATTGTTTTGTGTCGTTGTTGGCTCTGTTGTATAAGTCAATATATGAAATAGGTTTTTTGTCCATTGAAGAAATTGCCGCACCGATTGCCACAAATACTTGTGAGTCTTCAGGAGATACAACTTCATCATCTGAAAGTTCCAAAGTTTCAATAAATCTCTTTTTAAGCTCCGGCAAAAAGTGTAAGGGCCCGCCTAAAAATGCAACTGTACCCTTAATAGGTCTGCCGCACGCCAAGTTTGAAATAGTTTGGTTCACAACAGATTGGAATACACTTACGGCAATGTCTTCTTTACTTGCACCTTGATTGATTAAGGCTTGCACGTCTGTCTTGGCAAATACGCCACAACGAGATGCTATTGGATAAATTTTTTCGGACTTTGATGCAAGGTCGTTAAGGCCTTTGGCATCGGTCTTTAACAGAGATGCCATTTGGTCGATAAAGGCCCCTGTGCCCCCGGCGCAAATAGAGTTCATTCTCTGCTCCACGCTGCCCTTTAAGTAGGTGATCTTAGAGTCTTCGCCGCCAAGCTCAATGGCAACGTCGGTCTCGGGCGCAAAAGTTTTTATAGCTTGCGTCCCTGCCACTACTTCCTGAATAAAATCTATATCCAAAAAATTGTGAACAGACAATCCGCCGCTGCCTGTGACGGCAATGGTAATCGTGTCGTTTTTAAAAGTTTTGTAGGCGTCGTTAATAACCTTTCTAACAGTTTCTTTCACGTCGGAAAAGTGCCTTTCATAAACTTTGTACAAAATATTTAATTCATCGTCTATGGCAACAAGCTTTACCGTTGTAGAGCCTACATCAAGGCCCATGTGAACTTTCATCTTCTTCTTCCTTTCAAAACAATTGCTTTACTATCTTAATATTATATCTGCGAAAATACATTTTGATTAAAGTACAAATTAAGAAATAATTAAATTACTAAACTGACTAAATTATAATTCAAATTTAATATTAAACAAGTATTAAATTGCAAATAAAAAAAACACCAAGCATATGCTTAGTGTCTTTAACTTTATGTATTTTAGTCTTCAGGTTTTGCTGCGCCTGTTGGACATACTGCTGAGCAAGCTCCGCAATCGATACATTCATCTGCATTAATTTCGTAAATTGCGCCTTCAGCGATGCAATCTACCGGACATTCGGGTTTGCATGCTCCGCAAGCGATACAATCTTGTGTAATAACGTGTGCCATATTTTTACCTCCAATTAATTTTATTTGTTTTAATAACTATTGGAATTATAGCATAGGTAAAATATAGTTTCAAGTTTTATAAGGTATTATTTGTAGTTGCGAACCGTTATCAATACTTGCTTTGAGGCACTTTGTCCTCTCGGTTTATGTGTGTGCTCTCTGCCCTATATGATGAGATTTGATTATTATATTTTTTAAAAATATTTTCGGCGGAAATTTTCAATTTGAAAAAATATTATGCCTACATCCGATCTTGTAGATAAATTTTCTCAATATATTTAAGACTTTGAAAACAAAAATTTTTAGTGCGACTCATTCCTTCATTTATTTAAAATTTTGTATGACATATTTTTTTACAAAGCTTAACTCGCGATAAAAAAAAGACACACTCGTGTGTGCCTAATTTTCTCCATCATTTAAGAACTGTGCTTCAAAAAGTTTTGCATAGGTGCCGCCTAATTGTAACAGCTCCTTATGGTTGCCCTTTTCAACTATGTCTCCCTTGTCAAGTACTAAAATGGTGTTGGCATCTCTTATTGTGGAGAGCCTGTGAGCAATTATAAAGCCCGTCCTGTCCTTCATAAGATCACTCATGGCGTGTTGAATTAAATTTTCCGTGCGAGTGTCTACAGATGATGTGGCTTCGTCTAAAATTAATATTTCCGGATCGCGTAAGAAGGCTCTTGCAATTGTCAAAAGTTGTCTTTGGCCTTGAGAAATATTTGAAGCATCTTCTTTAAGAACAGTGTCGTAACCTTCAGGTAAAGTCTCGATAAAGTTGTGGCAGTAAGCTTTCTTCGCCGCATCTATTATCTCTTCCCTCGTGGCATCTTGTTTGGAATACTTTATGTTGTCATAAATTGTCCCTTGGAAGAGCCAAGTGTCTTGAAGCACCATTGCATAGAAGGAACGAAGGTTGTCTTTGTTTACAGTGCTTATGTCCTTGTCGTTAATTAAAATTTGTCCGCCGTTTAATTCGTAAAATCTCATTAAAAGGTTTACAATCGTAGTCTTACCCGCACCTGTCGGCCCTACAATCGCCACGGTCTCACCTCGTTTAACTGAAAGGTTTAAGTCCTTAATAACAGGCACGCCCTCTTCGTAGGAAAATTTTACGTTTTTAAATTCAATCTTTTCTATGGGAGATTCAATTACTTCCTTGTCTACAACTTCCTCTTCTTCATCCAAGAAGCCGAAAATTCTTTCACCTGCCGCGATGGCGGATTGAAAAGAGTTTGCCATTTCAGCAAGCATGTCTATGGGCATGCCGATCTTCTTTACGTATTGAATCATGGCTTGAATATCCCCTACGTTCAGATTGCCTTTAAGGACTTGCAGTCCGCCCACAACAGTTATAGCTACATAGCTCAAGTTTGAAATAAACACCATTGCAGGTTGAATAATTCCTGCCATAAATGAAGCTTTGTAACTTGTGTCGTAGAGAGTTTCATTCAGTTCGTTAAACTCATCCTGTGCACTTTCTTCGTAGCTGAAAGCCTTTATTACATCGGCGCCTGAAAAACTTTCGTCAATAAATGCCACCATGTCTCCAAGACCCTTTGATTTCTTTTTAAAATAAACCTGAGACCTTTTTGTAATAAATTTAATCGTGAAAAAAGTAAGAGGTATGGAGATTGCAAAGACACCGGTAAGCAGTAAGGATGTCCTTAGCATCATAATAATAACTCCCACCAAGATAATTACTCCTGTAAAACCTCCGCCTAAAATAAGTGCTAAATTTTTACCCAAGGTATCTACGTCATTAGTAAGTCGAGATAATAAATCTCCCTTTCTGTGCTTGTCAAAGGTCGCTATGGAAACTTTGCCGATTTTTTCTGAAATTTCCATGCGAAGTCTGGAAATAAATTTTTGTACCAATAGAGCAAGTAGGGATGCGCAAACCAAGGATGCCAATGTCCCTGCAATGTATAGTCCTCCCAAGATAAGAACTCTTCTTGTAACCCCATGTAAATCTACGTGGCCAAGTGTCTTTAAATTATTTACAATTTCCGTAGTAATATTTCCCATTACTTTCGGCGTTACAATTTCCGTGCCCGCCCACAAAAGAGATCCTATTATGATTATAAAAATTTCAAACTTGTCTTTTAATAGATAGGAGATGATTCTTCTTGAAACATTTTTTTTCATTTCTCATCCTCCCCTTGTGAAATTGCAATTTCTCTATAGATGTCGGAATCTCTCATAAGTTCTTCGTGAGTTCCAAATCCTTCTTGTTCCCCGTCTTCAAGGAGCAAAATTTTGTCCGCGTTTCTTATAGTGGCAATTCTCTGCGCTACGATTATAGACATACTGTCGTCTAAGTTTTTATTTAATGACGATCTTATTTTGCTGTCGGTTATATAGTCCAAAGCGGAAAAAGAATCGTCAAAGAGATAGACGTCAGCATCTCTTGTAAGAGCTCTTGCTATGGCAAGTCTTTGTCTTTGGCCGCCGGAAAAGTTCTTGCCGCCACTTATCATCTCTTCCTTTAACGGTTCGCTTTCTAAAAATTCCAAAGCGTGAGATTTTGACAGAGCATTAATCATAACTTCTTCCGTCGCATTAATGTCGGCATATTTTAAATTATCCCCGACAGGCTTTGTAAAGAAATAGTTTTGTTGAGGCACATATGAAAGCCTTGACCTTAAAGACTTGGTCTCTATGTCGTTAATACTTATGCCGTTAATTAAAATATCTCCCGATGTGGGCCTTGCAAATTGCAAGAGAAGTTTTAAAAAAGTAGTCTTACCGCTTCCCGTGCCGCCGATAATTCCCAAAGTCTCGCCGGAATTAATTTCAAAATTTAAATTTTCTATAACGGGACGATTTGCCCCGGGATATACATAGGTCAAGTCTTTGACTTTAATTGAATCTATGTGAGAGCTAAGCTCTACATCGCCGCCGGTTTTATGTGTTTCAAATTGAAGTACTTCCTCCACTCTGTTTGCCGAAGTTAAAAAACTGGGAAGGTATGAGACAATAATTGAAACCATTATCATGGAGAAGAGCACCAGTGTAATGTACTGCACATATGCCATAAGCTCGCCGATCTTCAACTCGCCTACATTTATAAGCCTTGCGCCGAAATAAAATATAAAGGCAATTGCAATATTCATGATAAGTTGAAGTACAGGCATAGCTCCACTCATAAATATATTTACTCTTACACCTGTCTTATAGTATTCATCATTTGCCTGTTTAAAAAGTTCTTCCTCATATGGGTCTGTGGAGAAGGCTCTTATTACAAAAATACCTGAGAGTCTACGTCTGAAGTACATATTTAAGTTGTCAAGTTTCTCCTGCAACGTTTGGAAGAAGGGCATGGCCTTTTTTACAACGTATATAAGGAGCAAAGACATAACAGGTATTGCTACGACAAAAACTCCCGACAATTTTACATTTGTATTTAAAGCCATAATAAGACCGCCCACAAACATTAAAGGCGCCCTTACCATTGGTCTTAATGCCATTAAAATAAGTTGCTCAACTTGAGTTACGTCTTCCGTAGTTCTTGTAATAAGAGATGAAGTGCCGAAGACTTCCGTGTCGTCGGTGCTCATTCTGTTGATTTTGGAATAGAGCTCGTGCCTTAAGTCGGCGGAAAAACCCATTGCCGTCTTTGCCGAAAAATAAGCGGCGCTTCCTCTGAAAAATACCGTTATAATAACGACAACTATCATTATTGTTCCCGTCTTACTTATGACTTGGAAGTCTACATTTGTAACTCCTTTATCAATCATAATACTCATAAGCTTGGGAAGATAAAGTTCACCCAAGGCATTCATAAAAGTCAGGGCTATTACAAAAACTATTTGCCATTTAAATTTTTTTAAATTTTCAAATACTTTCATTTAATCACCAAATAATTCCAAATAGTCTCAAATAAAAAAGGAGGTTAACTCCTTTTTACTAATCATTTATTATACTTTGTATCCTTGCATATATCATATCTATCGCCACTTGGTTGTAGCCGCCTTCAGGAACAATAATGTCGGCGTATCTCTTCGAAGGCTCGATAAACTGAAGATGAGAAGGTCTTACAGTATTTAAATACTGCATTATAACAGAGTCTAAAGTCCTTCCTCTCTCCTTTATGTCTCTTAAAATTCTCCTGATAATTCTCACGTCACTGTCTGTGTCCACGAAAATTTTTATATCCAAGAGATTTCTCACAGCCTCTTCATAGAGGATTAAAATTCCTTCCACAATTATTACATCACACGGCTCGACTAAAATAGTTTCCTTTTTTCTGTTGTGTGTTTCAAAGTCATATATGGGTTTTTCAATTGACTTTTGCTCTTTTAAACTCAACACGTGCTCAACTAAAAGGTCGTTGTCAAAGGCAAAGGGATGGTCGTAATTGGTTTTAATTCTCTCTTCAAAAGGCAGAGAGCTTTGGTCCTTGTAATATGAGTCCTGTTCAATAACTACAACCGAATCCTTTAACTTTTCTTTAAGAGATGATGTGATTGTGCTCTTTCCGCTTCCGGTTCCTCCGGCAATTCCTACAACAATTGGCTTTTTCATAGTGCCTCCTACTTAGATTTTCTAACCATGTATCCTTTTTTAACAGATTGTTCCATTTTAACTTTAAAAATTTGTTCCGCTTGATTTACAACTTCAAGTTCATTGCCGTCTTCATCATAAATAGTATCAAACTTTTGCACAAAATGTCTCACTCCCGGCCCGAATATTTCAACTTCATCTCCCGGGAAAATTCTGTTCCTCTGTGAAAATGTTGCAATTTTTGTCTTGTCGTCGTAATCATTTACAATTGCAGAGTATTCATAGCCCCTTATATAGGAGTTGGTCTCGTATATTTGAGCATCTCTAATATCTCTATTGTAATAAAAACCTGTAGTAAAGTCTCTATGTGAAACTTTTTTTATTTCTTCCAAGTAATAGGGATCGAATTTATAGTTTGAAGGGTCCTCATAGTAGGCATCAATTGCCATGCGATAAGACCTGATTGTCGTGGCAAGATAGTAGTCGGACTTTACTCTCCCCTCGATTTTTAAAGAGGCAATCCCCGCTTTAATTAGGTCGTCCACGTGTTCAATCATAGAGAGGTCCTTTGAGTTCATAATAAAGGTGCCCTCTTCATGTTCTTCCACGGGGAAATATTCTCCCGGCCTTTTCTCTTCCACGATGTGGTACTTGTATCTGCAAGGCTGTGCGCAGTCACCTAAGTTGGCATCGCGACCTACCATGTAGTTACTCATAAGGCATCTGCCGGAGTAGGACATACACATTGCGCCGTGAGCAAATGTTTCAATTTCAATTTCATCCCCGACTTCTCTTATAATATCTTTTATTTCTTCCAAAGAAAGTTCCCGTGCAAGTACTGCTCTCTTCGCTCCCTGTGCCGCCCAAAATTTTACTGCAGCGGAGTTTGTAAGGGAAGCTTGAGTTGAAATGTGTATATCCATTTCAGGTGCCGCACTTCTTACTTTCATAAACATTCCCGGGTCTGCAACTATAAGAGCATCTACACCAATGTTGTAAAGCTCTCTCACATATTCTTCCACGCCATTTATGTCTCTGTTGTGGGGAATAATATTTAAAGTCACGTGAAGAGTCTTACCTCTGTCGTGAGCATATTTAATTCCCGCCTCAATGTCTTCCATGGAAAAGTTTTTTGAAGCCTTTCTAAGTCCGAAGGCCTCTCCTCCAAGGTAGACAGCATCGGCACCATAGTCTATGGCTGTCTTTAATTTATTTAAATCTCCCGCAGGAGCAAGTAATTCAATCTTATTCATATCTTCTCCTAACAAACAAGACGCCGTCACCTACACTTAGCAGTGAGGCAAAGAATCTTTCATCATTAAATACATAGTTCAAAAATTCTCTCAAGCGTCTGACAATTGTAATCTTCCTTTTTACAACTTTAGAGTCGTCGGCAACCATGCCTTTAAATAAGACATTGTCACAGACGATTATACCGCCCTTTGCCAAGTGTTTTATAGCTTCGTCAAAGTAGTACTTGTACTGTCCCTTGGCAGCATCTATAAATATAAAGTCAAACTCCTCGTCCATGATCTTTAACTCTTCCAAGGCGTCGTTTAATCTAAGCTCAATCTTTGACTCCAGGTCCAACTTTTTAAAATTGGACATAGCAATACTTGCCATATCCTCTCTCACTTCAACAGTTAAAACTCTTTCTACAAAGTCATTTCGTGCAAAGTGAATAGTGGAATAGCCTACCGCCGTTCCAAGCTCCAAAATTTTCTTAGGCTTCTTGGATTTAATTAAAAATTCCAAAAACCTTTCCACTTCCAAATCGGCTATTGGGATGTGGTAGATCTTAGCAAATTTTCGCAAGTCTTTTAAAAATTCATCTTCAGTTGTTAAGGTCTCAATATATTTTTCCTTTGTCATATTTCTTTTCTGTATTCACAAAACGGTACAGAAAATTCCGTACCGTTATTTTTATATATCCATTATTACAGGCAGTATCATCGGGTTTCTCTTTGTCTTTTGGAATAAGAAGGTCCTCAGTCCGTTTCTGATGTTGTTTTTCAAATTGGATCTGTTGTAAAGGTCCTTGCCTTGGCTTGATTTAATTATGTCTTCCACGACTTTTTTCGCTTCTTCCATCAAATCTTCAGACTCTCTCACATAGACAAAGCCTCTTGATATAATTTCAGGACCTGTTACTAACTTTTGTCCCTGCTTGGTAATACCTACCACAGCCACAATAAGTCCGTCTTCGGACAAGTGCTTTCTGTCACGAAGGACAATATTTCCTACATCTCCGATGCCAAGTCCGTCTACAAGTACATCTCCCGCCGCTTCCTGTCCTGCAATTCTTGCGCCTCTTTGAGAAATCTCAAGTACGTCGCCGTTATTCATGATAAAGACATTTTCTTCGGGAGTGCCCATGGACACGGCAATTTCTTTGTGCTTGTTCAGGTGTCTAATCTCGCCGTGAGCCGGTACAAAGTACTTAGGCCTTACAAGGTCTAAAATTAATTTCAACTCTTCCTGGCAAGCGTGGCCTGAGACGTGAATTTCAGATAGCGCCTCATATACTACTTCAGTGCCGTTGTCTATCATCTTGTTTATAATCTTGGTAACGTCCATTTCATTGCCGGGTATTGGCGTTGCTGAAAGAATTACCACATCATCAGGTATTAAGTGAATCTTTCTGTGCTCCCCATAGGCAATTCTCGTAAGGGCACTCATAGGTTCTCCCTGTGAGCCTGTAGTTATTATAGTAAGGTCTCCCGGCTTGTACTTTTTCATATCGTTAATGTCAATTAAAGTATCTTTTTTCGCACGAAGATAACCTAATTTTCTTGCCGTCTCCATTACATTTAACATGGATCTGCCTGAAAGTACGACTTTTCTGCCATGATTTTCAGATGCGTTTATAATCTGTTGTATTCTGTGAACATTGGATGCGAAAGTTGCGATTATAATTCTTCTGCCTTCAAATACTGTAAAAAGTCTTTTAAAGGTCTCGCCGACTTTCGACTCACTTAAAGTATAGCCTTCTCTAAGGACGTTGGTTGACTCGCCGATCATTGCCAAGACACCTTTTTCACCTATCTCCGCAATTCTCTGTAAGTTTATTACATTGCCTTGAATGGGGTTAAAGTCAACTTTAAAGTCTCCCGAGTGATAAATATATCCAAGGGGTGTCTTAACTGCAAGGGCACATGCGTCGGGGATGGAGTGATTTACATTTATCCATTCCACTTCCATTTTGCCAAGCTTTATATTGTCTCCCGCCTTTACTACATTAAGGTCGACCTTGCCCAGCTTGTGCTCTTTAAGTTTGTTTTCCAAAAGTCCGATTGTAAGTGCCGTGCCGTAAATAGGCACTTTAATTTTCTTTAATAAATATGGGATTGCCCCAATGTGGTCTTCGTGACCGTGTGTCAGAACCAATCCTTTGATTCTGTGCTTGTTTTCAACTAAGTATTGAAAATCCGGTATTACTATGTCAATACCTAATTGTTCCTCTTCGGGAAAGGTAAGTCCGCAGTCGATAATTATAATATCGTCTCTGTATTCAATGACGTCGATATTTTTACCGATTTCATGCATACCTCCCAAGGGGATAATTCTAACTTTGTTACTGTTCTTCATCTTTACTCCTTTTCTCTTGACAAGAAGCACAGTAACCGTAAAATTCCAAATTATGATCAACTATTTTAAAGTTTTCATTTTTTTCAATTTTTTCTTCCAAAGTTTCCAACAAATCTACCTTTACTTCACTAATCTTGTGACAATCAAGGCATATTAAATGGTGATGTCTGTGTGCAGTGTCGTCACACTTTAATTCGTATCTGATTACACCGTCTTCAAAACTCAGTCTGCTGATAATGCCCAAGTTTTCAAATAGCAAAATAGTTCTGTAAACCGTCGCTATTCCCAAATCTGAGTTTTGTTTCTTCACAATGTTAAACACTTCTTCTGTTGTAAGGTGTTTGCCTTTATTTTCCATAAACACCGTGTAAATATCTCTTCTCTGATTTGTGAACTTGTATCCGTTGTCTCTCAAGATGTTTTTTACTTTGGATTCGTAATCTTTTGTCATTTTCCACCTACTGTCTTCTCTCTTAAAAGCTCTTCATATACTTCAACAGCTTCTTCCAATTCGTCGTCTTCGATTCCGACCAAGACTTCATTGCCGTCCATGTCTTTGTCAATTCTCAGAATATAAGTATCGCCTTTTAAATCTTTTGCAGGAAGCATTGCAACATAAGGAGTTTCATTTATTTCAAATTTTCCCTCTACTATAAATTCAACGGGTTCATTATTTTCGTCGTAAAATAAATATTTGTCCATTATGTCCTCCTATTTCATATCCAAGTATGTTTGCAAAATATATGAAGCTGCAATTTTGTCGATATATTTCTTTCTGTTTTCTCTCCTGACAGAGCCTTCTATTAAAACTCGCTCTGCACTTATGGAGCTCATACGCTCATCAATATAGATGAGGTTTATTTTAAACTTGCCCTTTAATCTTTCGGCAAATTTTTTAACTTTTTCAGATTGAGGCCCTAAAGTATTGTTCATGTTAATAGGCAGACCTACTACCACGTCCTTAATGTGGTACTCATCTATTAACTTTTTTATCTCTCCATAGGCATGGTCGTTTGATATTCTGTCTATACGCATAAGAGGCTGGGCAAACATACCCAGCTCATCAGATATAGCAACGCCTATGTACTTGTCTCCTACATCAAGTCCTAATACTCTCATACCGCTCTCCAAATATTACAAATATTATATAACATGTTGATGTCCCTATCAAGTAGAGACCTGTAATTGATAATGAAATACCTCCACCGCGTTACAGTGAAGGTATTAAAATTATTTCAATTTGTCCGCAAACTCTTCTATAAGTTTTTCAGTGTCTTCGCTCCACTTGCCTGTTTGGTTGTTAATTACAACATATAGAGCTTGAGTCTTAACGTCGGTTCCGATCATCTTTAAGAGCGTCAACAAATCCTTTTGCATACGAGTCGTCCCTGCAAAACCAAGTGATGCTCCTGCAATGTATGCCTTCTTTTGTAAAAGGACATGAGGATTTTCCGAGTAGGGTCTGCTCAACCAGTCAACAACATTTTTTGTAGTGCCGGGGATTGTGTAGTTGTACTCCGGACTTACAAAGATAATGTTGTCAGCTGCAAGAACTTTTTTTCTAAGTTCAGTTACAGCTTCCGGCGGATTTTTTTCCAAGTCTTGGTTAAACATAGGGATGTCGTTGATTAATGCAATCTCTCCTCCCGCCAGTTCCTTTAATCTTTCCGCCAACTTTTTGTTAAATGATTTCTCTCTTAGAGAACCTACAATATATAAATTCAATTTATTCACTCCCTGTATTAAATCTTTTATAAAGATACCCTAATTGATTTTTCATAATCAAAAAGGCGGGTGTTAAATCCCGCCCTCATTATTGATTAATTTTTACAGGCTTTCAATTTTTACAGCCTCATATCCTACATCTTCAATAGTGTCTTTAATTTCTTTGTCTGAAATTTCTCCTTGAGATGTAATCACGGCGTTCTTGTCTTCCAAGCTCACCTTTACATCTTCCACACCTTTAAGTTCTTTTAACGCTTCCTCCACGTGCATCTTACAGTGGTTACACATCATGCCTTCAATTGAAATTTTCTTCTTCATTTCTTCCTCCTCATTTAACAGGTTTAAAATTTTTTAGTCTCAGAGCATTTCCCACAACGGAGACGGAGCTTAAACTCATTGCGGCTCCGGCAATCATGGGGTTTAATAAAGGTCCTCCGAATAAGTGGAGAACTCCCATTGCAATTGGGATGCCCAATGTGTTGTATCCAAATGCCCAAAAGAGATTTTCTTTAATATTTTTAATTGTCTTTTTGCTAAGTAAAATGGCAGTTGGCACGTCCATTAAATCACTTCGCATTAAGACAATGTCCGCCGATTCGATTGCCACGTCGGTTCCTGATCCTATGGCAATGCCGATGTCCGCCTGTGCAAGTGCCGGGGCATCGTTAATGCCGTCACCTACCATGGCGACTTTAAATCCCTGGTCCTGAAGTTTTTTAACTTCGCTTCTCTTGTCTTCAGGCAAAACTTCCGCAAGGACAATGTCAATTCCTACTTCTCTTGCCACGGCATCTGCAGTGCGCTTGTTGTCCCCCGTAAGCATTGCCACCTTTATATTCATGTCGTGAAGTTTTTCAACTGCTCTTTTGCTGTTTGCTTTAACGGTATCTGCAACTGCAATAATGCCTTCAAGCTTTCCGTCTATTGCCACATACATGGGAGTCTTTCCTTCATGTGCCAACTGATTGGACTCTTCTTTCAGGCTTTCCATGGAAATATTTTCACCTTCCATAAGCCTTTGGTTGCCTGCCAAAATCTTTTTGCCTTCTATTTCAAATTCAATTCCCTTGCCGGGTATGGCATTAAAGAAATTTAATTTTTCAAAATTCAGATTCTTTTCTTCAGCGGCTCTTACTATTGCCTCGCCTAAGGGATGTTCGGAAGACTTTTCTCCCGACGCCGTAAGTCTTAAAATTTCATCTTCAGAATATTTTTCCAATGTCAAAACATCTGTGACCTTGGGCTCTCCTTCAGTAATGGTGCCGGTCTTGTCAAAGACTACAACTTGAACTTCGTGGGCAATCTCAAGGGCTTCGCCGCTCTTTATTAATACTCCGTTTTCAGCGCCCTTGCCCGTGCCTACCATAATAGCGGTGGGAGTTGCAAGTCCCAAGGCACATGGGCACGCAATGACAAGTACGGAAATAAATATTGTAAGAGAGAATGTCAATGACTCTCCTCCAACAAAGTACCACAACAGCCCCGCAACTATTGCGAGAGTTATTACAACGGGCACGAAAACTCCCGCCACTTTGTCCGCCATATTTGCAATTGGCGCCTTTGTCCCTTGTGCATCTTCCACCAAGTTAATAATTTGTTGAAGTGCCGTGTCCTTGCCCACCTTTGTGGCCTCGTATTTGACGGAACCGTTTTTGTTAATACTTGCTCCCACAACATTGTCGCCGATTTGTTTTTCAACGGGAATACTTTCCCCCGTGAGCATTGACTCGTCAACGGATGTGCTGCCTTCAACTACAACGCCGTCTACGGGAAATTTTTCCCCCGGCTTTACAGCTATTATATCTCCAACTTCCACATCTTCTATTGCCACAACCTGTTCTTCTCCGTCAATTATTAACGTTGCCGTCTTAGGTTGAAGTCCCATAAGCTTTTTAATGGCTTCGGAAGTCTTGCTCTTTGACACGCCTTCAAAGTACTTGCCCAAGGATATTAAAGTTATAATTGTGGCGATGGATTCAAAGTAAAGGTGCATTGCATAGGAGCTGTCCCCTGAAGCAATTTTGTAAAGGGCGAAAAGTCCGTAGACAAATGCCGCTCCCGTGCCTATGGCAACAAGTGAGTCCATGTTGGGCATACCTTTAAACAAGGTTTTAAATCCCACGGTGTAAAATTTATATCCCCCTAACATTACAGGCACTGTCAAAATCAACTGTGCCAATGCAAAATTTAATGGATTTTCCATCGGGTTTAAAAATTCCGGCAAAGGAAGTCCCACCATGTGTCCCATTGAAATATACATAAGGGGCAGAGTAAAAATCAGTCCGATTATAAATCTGTTCCAAAGGGCTTTAATTTCTTTTTCTTTTTTAGAATTGTCTTCGTCCTTTAAAGTATCTTCATCTACCGCCTTATATCCGGCTTTCTCCACAGCTCTTTTAATGTCTCTGCCTGTAACTTGTTCAGGATCAAAAGTTATTGTGAGTTTTTCCGTGGCGTAGTTGACACTTGATTCCGTAACGCCTTCTAATTTTTTTGTGGCTCTTTCCACAGCCTTGGCGCAAGCGGTGCAGCTCATGCCTTCAATGTTGTATACTCTCTTTTCAGTTTTAAATTCAACTGTATAGCCTGCCTTTTCAACTGCGTTTTTTATGTCTTCAATTGATACCTTTCCGGCATCAAAATCTATTGTAAGTTTTTCCGTGGCATAGTTGACACTGGATTCTGTAACGCCCTCTAATTTTTTTGTCGCACGCTCTACAGCTTTTGCGCAGGCGGTACAGGACATGCCTCCTATGTCTAAAGTTTTTTTCATTCCACACCTCCTGATATGGCTTTCTATTTAAATGATAAGCCTTATTAAGAATAGTGTCAATTTTCAAAACCCTATCGCGTTTTAATGTAGTCTTTAAAATAAAAAAGGACCTTTTCAGATCCTCATTCACCTTCGTATTTTAACAGAGATTTAACTTCGTACTTACTGAGTGTGTCTCGACCCTTAAGGTCCACCAACTCAACAATAAAGTAGACTCCCTCCACTTCGGCACCGATTTCTTCCAATAGCTCACATGCAGCTCCTGCCGTGCCGCCCGTGGCAAGTAAGTCATCTATTACCAAGACCTTTGCTCCCGGCTCTGCAGCGTCTTTGTGAATTTCAAGAGCGTCGTTGCCGTATTCAAGGGCATACTCTTTCTTGATTTTGTCAAAGGGAAGTTTCCCCGGCTTTCTCACGGGAATAAAACCGCAGCCCATTTTGTATGCCATTGCTCCGCCGATTATAAATCCTCTTGCATCAATACCTGCAATGTAGTCAATGTCCTTGCCTTTTGCCAAGTCACACATCTCATCAATTGCTTGATTGAAAGCTTCCTTGTCCTTTAATAGAGTTGTTACATCTCTAAATATTATTCCTTCTTTAGGATAGTCTTTTATATTTCTTATTTTAGTTTTTAGATCCATAGTCTCTCTGTTTATCCTCAAAATTTTTTAATCTATACATTGTCACAACAGACGAAGCCAAAAGGTCGTCAGTGTATCCGTCATGTACTGTTACTTCTACAACTGTAATCATATTTGTATTTTGAATTACCCTGGTGTTTGAATATATAAGTCTTGCCTGTGAGCCCTTAATGTAGTTTGTAGTGGCGCTTAAAGTCACTGAAGGCTTGTTCAGCCCCACGTGTGCAAGATATCCTGCAGCCGTGTCCACCAATGCAAAAATTGCCGCTCCGTGAACAACACCTATGGGATTTAAATGGTGTTCATCAAGTTCCATTTTATAGACAACATTTTCATTTTCCTTGTCATAGCTCACAAACTTTATATTATTTGCAGTGCCGAAGGCATCTTTAATCTCCATCTTATTTTCTTCCAAACAATTACCTCTCTTCCAAAAAATTCAGCTGTTCCTCATCTCTATATGTAAGGTTTGAAGCCGTTACTCCGATTAATCTCACTTGCTTATTGAGTTTTACTTCATCAAAAAGTTTATGCACAATATCTACTATACTGTCCTCGTCCTTAACGTAGTCGTAACCTGTGTGAGACTTGGTTATAGTCTTAAAGTCCCTGTCCTTTATCTTTAAAGTCAAGGTCCGCGCCATGAGATTATTCTCATCCAAGTAGTGATATACCCCTTTTGAATAATCTCTTAACAAGGCCTTTAGTTTTTCCGGGTCCTTGGTAGGCTCAAAGGTTCTCTCCACGCCGTAGGACTTCCTCTCCCGATATGGAATTATTTCTCTGAAATCCTCGCCGCGTATGCGATGATAAATTTCTTTCCCCGCCTTGCCGAAAATTTCTCCCATAAATTCTTCGGAGATTTCCATAAGATCTCTCACGGTAAAAATTCCCAGGTCCTTTAATTTTTCCGCACTCTTTCGCCCGATGCCGTGAATGTCGCCGCACTTAAAGTCCAGGTATATAAAAGGCACTTCTTCTCTTGTTATGACCTTAAGACCCATTGGCTTATTCCAATCACTTGCCATCTTTGCCAAAAATTTGTTGTAAGAAAGTCCCACGGATATTGAAAGATTTAAAGTATTGTATATTTCATTTCGAAACAGATGTATGGCATGTAAAGGGTCCTTCCATTTTGAAAGGTCCAAGTACGCCTCATCTATTGACACCTTTTCAATTTTGTCCGAATATTTGCTCAAAATTTTAAAGACTTCTCTGCTCTTCTCTCTATACTTCTCCATGTGTGTTGGGACAATAATAACTTGAGGGCACAGTTCCTTTGCCATAAAAATAGGCATCGCCGAGTGAAGGCCGTACTTCCTGGCCTCATAGTTTGCCGTGGTGATTATAGATCTGTTGGACCTTCCTCCCACCACTACAGGCTTGCCCTTTAATGCCGGATTGTCATTTTCTTCCACAGATGCGAAAAAAGCGTCCAAGTCCACGTGAGCAACGGTGTATTTGTTCAACTCCACCATAGGTTATCATAACCTTCAATTTTTCTATTGGAGTTGATTAAATATTTTTCCTTTGCCAGTTCCAATATAGGTTTGTCGGCAGTATATGAGTCGGAGTAGGTCTTTACAATGTCAAAGTTGTCAAAGCCTTTGATGTCTTCTCTCATTCTCTTGACCTTCGCTTCTCCTCTGTTATTTTCCTTAATCTTTATATTTTTTGAAACTCTCGTCCCCATTACAATATCAAAGGGCAAGTATTCCGTAATGTATTTTAAATAAACTTCAGGAGAAGCGCTGTTTAAAATTAAGAAGTAGCCTTCCTCTTTAAGTTTATTTACTTCATCTTCTCCATCTTTAAAAATTTCGTTTTCATAAAGATCTTTAATAAAAGCTTTCAAATCATCTTCAGTTAAAAATTTTAAAATGCTTAATACACTTTGTTTTAATCTAATGCGTAAGTTGTAAAATGTCAGGGCAATAAATAGGGTTTTAAAGAACACCAAAATATACCTTATAGGATATTTTCTAAAGGTATAACCCAATAAGTTAAATATAGAGTCTTTCTTGGTCAGTGTTTTGTCAAAATCGAATATTGCTGCTTTCATTTATTTCTCCTTCGGCAAAAATACCTCAATATGTTGTTTTAAAATTTCCGCTTCCACGGGCAAATAATCCCCCTTGTCTCCGTCTATATCGCTTGCGATTTTATCTCCGTCTACAGATTCAATTCTAACCTTCTTGGTTCTGAAATATTTAATAGCTTCATTTTCTTCAAGCCTTGACCAAATAGCATCACCGATTAGAGACATCCTGGATAAAAGATCATCTTCTGTTGTTATAAATACATTTGCATAGCCGTCATCTATGTCCAATTTTTCCTTTGAAAATTCAAACTTACCGAATTTATTTGTCAAACTTACAATTACGTGGTCTACCATTCCTTCAAATTCACCTTCGTCAGTAATTACACGGACGTTTTTCATACTGTCTTCTCTGAGCTTTTTGGTAGATTCAATAAAGTAAGCCATGGGACCGAATTTTAGCTTCGATTCAGTTGTAGATTCGTGAATAGCTTCCGACACAGGACCTATGGAAAGCATGTAAGTGAAATATTTGTCTCCAACCCTTCCGATATCAACTTTAATTGTCCTTTCAAGGTCAATTGCCATAACTGCGGAAGTAGGCATTGGCCCCATTGGAATTTCAAGCACCCTTGCCAAGCAGTTTACAGTTCCGCCTGGGATAATCATAAGTTTAGGTCTGTATTCATTAGGCGCAATTCCCGTAATTACTTCGTTTAAAGTGCCGTCTCCTCCAATTACGCAAATTGAGTGAAACTTTCTGTCACAGGCACTTTGTGCAAATTTTGTCGCATCGTGTTGTTTTTCCGTAATTTTAAATACAATATCCTTGTAATAGTCCTTCAGTTTGTAGAGAAGTTCCCCCATTATTTTTTTGTGGTCCTCTCCACCGGAAGTTGGATTTAAAATGACCATAATAGATCGTCTGTCTAATTTTTCCATTTAAAACTCCTTTTAATAAATTTTTCAAAATCTTCTTTTTTAGTTTGGGGAGGTGCTTTTTCTATTACGGAAAGCTTTCCCTCTTCCAATTTTAGTATTGAAGGCACTGCATTCTTGGGCACTCTGTTGTCCCATAATTTTTCCAAAGGCAGTCCTTCGGCAATAGCCAAAATTCCTACACATGTTACACCGTGAGTTGTAATAAGCACGTTTTTATAGTTCTTGCCCATTAAATAAGTATCTATAAACTTCTTTAATCTGCCTAAAAAAACGGTGTAAGATTCCGCTCCCTCTTTGTTATAGAGATGAGCATTTACGCAAAAATTATAATAGGTTTCGTAGTCATTTTCAATCACTTTATCTATGTGTTGTCCGGACCAGTCGCCCATGTCAATTTCTCTAAGAAGCTCCGTGGTCTCCGGTTCTCTCTTTGCAATCAGTCTTGCAGTATCCGCCGCTCTCTTTAAGTCTGAAGAAAAAACTTTGTCAAAATTTACATCCGCCAGTTCTTCTCCAAGCTTCTTTGCAACCTCTATACCTTTTTCCGTAAGGTCGGAGTTATTCCAACCTTGCAAAACTCCCATTGTATTAAAAACCGTCTCACCGTGTCTTACCAAGTATATTTTCATTTCTCACCAACTCGTCATTTCAACTACATTTTCCCAATCTGTCTTTAAGTTAATAAGTCTTTGTTTTAAATTGGGATCTTCAGTTTTATTAAGTAAATTATCAAGTAGGACGGCGTTGTATTCCCATATTCCGCTTTCGTTTCTAAATCTGTATGTGTAAACAGGCTTTAAAAGGGCAGACACAACCTTGGTCTTTTCCCCTTCTTTTTCCAAAGTGAATTCCAAAACTGTCCCTACTTCGGTAAGTTTTTTGCCGATATTGTCCTCCCTTTGATTTGAAATAAAATTACCCAAGGAATAGACTGCAAGTTTGTTCTCGCCGTTAATATTTAAAATTTCCGCCTTTTGCGGCACGTGAGGATGTGAACCTACTACCATGTCGGCACCTGCATTTAAAATATATTCCGTCCAATATTTCTGTGTATTTGAAGGGGTAAAGGAGTACTCAATGCCGAAGTGAGGATAGACAACTATAAAATCGGCACCTTTGTCCCTTAACTCTTTAATGTCCGCTGTAATTTTTTCTTCGTTTAAAGGATTGATCATGTAGAGGTCTTCCCTCTTAAGTCCCGCGTCATTGCCGTTAAACATTTCACTATAAGCCAAAATTCCGATGTTAATTCCCTTTCGGGAGACAATAATTCCTCCCCGCTGATCGGGATTTGTAAAAGTTCCCGTGTGTTCAATGCCGTTTTTTTCAATTTCTTCAATTGTGGTGGCAATGCCTCTTGACCCTGTGTCTATACAGTGATTGTTTGCAGTGGTTAAGACGTCGATGCCTGCATTTTTTATAGCTGTAACAGCCGTGGCGGGAGTGTTGAACATGGGAAAGCCTGAAATTTTTCGCTCAGGATTAACCGTGGTTTCAAAGTTTCCCACTACCAACTTGTCCTTGTACTCCTCTTCCATTTCTTTAAAGAAGTGAGTGAAGTCGTAGTTGCCCTCTGCGTCTTTAAAATTTAAATAAGTAGCTTGGTGAAATATAATATCTCCCATGGAAAGGACGGTAACTTCACTTTTCTCCGGCTCTTTAACTTCAGGCTCGGTCGCTTCTGAAGTTTCTGTCAGTACAGGTGGTTCAATTGTCTTTTGGGCCACATTTCTGTCAACAGTATAAAGTCGGAGTAAAATTGTTCCGGCTATACAAAGTATGACAAAGAGTCCCGTTAAAATCTTTTTCATTTTAAAGCCTCATCCTTTGAAAATTTACAGCCGCAGTAGTCCTGTCTGTAAAGATTGTATTTTTTGGAAAGGACAATACTCTCTTTATATCCTTCCTTCTTTTTAAAGTCGGCGTACAAAAATTTAACTCCTACTTCTTCTTCCAACTCTCTTCCGATTTCGTTAATCCACGCTGCATTTTTATACGGCGAGACTGACAAGGTCGTGGTGAAGTAGTCGAAGTTATGTGCCTTTGCATAGCGAGCCGCCTCTCTAAGCCTGAACTCGTAACAGTTTTTGCAGCGCAGGGAGCCTTCTCCCAAGTCCTCAAGACCCTTTACACTTTCAAAGTACTTATCTTCTTCGTATCTTCCCACTATGAGCTCAATACTTCCCCCCATTTTTTCTATGACATCCTTTTGAGTCTCGGCTCTTTTATAAAATTCCGACTCGGGATAGATGTTGGGGTTGTAAAAGTAAATGCTTATGTCAAACCGGTCTGTAAGCCTTTTTAGCACGGCAGTGCTGCAGGGACCGCAACAACTGTGTAGGAGCAGGGATTTTTTCTCCGACAAATTTTCAATTATATTTTCCATTTCCCTGTTATAATTCACTTTATTCATGAACTAATTATAGCAAAGAATTGTTTTTGCACAAAAAAATATGGAGGCTCACCCTCCATATTCTCTTAGTTTAATTCAACTTTTTTAGATTCAACTTCTTCTCTCAAGCTTTCAATAAATTCATTAATGTCAAGGTCTTTTTCTTCCTTGCCGTTTCTCCTTCTAATTGAAATCTTGCCTGACTCAACTTCTTTCTCTCCTACAATTACCATGTAGTTTACTTTTTCCATTTGTGCTTGACGTATTTTGTATCCAATCTTTTCGGCTCTGTCGTCAAATTCTACTCTAAAGCCGCTGTCCTTAAGTTTCTTTGTAACTTCTTCGGCATAGTCGTTAAACTTGTTTGAAATAGGCATAACTTTTATTTGCACCGGTGAAAGCCATAGTGGGAACTTGCCTGCAAAGTGTTCAATTAAAATTCCCATAAATCTTTCTACGCTGCCGAACAGTGCACGGTGTAACATAACAGGTCTTGCCTTAATGCCTTCTTCGTTAATGTAAACCAAGTCAAAGTTTTCAGGCATTTGGAAGTCAAGTTGGATTGTACCGCATTGCCATGTTCTGCCAATGGCATCTTCCAAGTGGAAGTCGATTTTCGGTCCGTAGAAAGCGCCGTCGCCTTC
>CABTXP010000009.1 GCA_902488815.1 uncultured Eubacteriales bacterium
GGAATTAAAATATTTTCTTTATCTATTAATTTATATAAATATGACTTAGAAATATCTAATTCTTTTATTACATCAGCAACATTAAGACTTGCCATCTACGTTCCTCCCTGCCACATTTTTATCTATTCTGTAGACATTATAGCATATTTTACGCATTTTTCTATGATTTTAGTAAAAAATTCAGATGCTAATTGCATCGAAAAAAGTATAATATCAAATATATAATGCTTTCTATATTAACTATTAATGAATTAGTTACTCATACTATTGCATTGATAAATTGTTTTATCTATTTTCGTTTTCTTTGTCTTAATTGCTACGTAATATATTCATTTTCCCTATGTTTTAGTTCTTCCAATTTATTTTAACAAGGATATATTTATATTTTTTATCTGTAACGCTAAACAAATCTCAATTTCAATTAAACGAATTCAGGTTACAAAAAGACCGCAGCTTCAAACTACGGTCTAATTTTTTGCCCAAATGTAACCCACTTGGAACTATTATTAAGTTTATTCTTTTTTACTTTCAGTACCGGTTGAGTACCGATAGCCATTTTTCATTCTCTATATAGCTTGTAATTAAGGCATTTTAGAAAATTTTGCGATTATTCCCATTCAACGACTACACAAAAAAATGCTTCCTATTCGGTCGCGTTTTCTTCATTCGATGAGGAAGGGCCAGACATCGACTCTCACTTCACGACGTTCGTGATCGTCGTGTCATGACGTAAAATCGTGACCTGTCACAATTTTACTCCCATTCAATAGTTGCCGGGGGTTTACTTGTTATGTCGTAGACTACTCTGTTTACGTGGTCCACTTCATTTAGTATTCGTGTTGAAGCTTGTTCCAATATTTCGTATGGAATCTTTACCCAATCTGCTGACATAAAGTCTGTTGTTTTTATACATCTAAGTGCAATTGTATAGTCATAAGTTCTTCTGTCACTTGATACTCCTACTGTCTTTTGGTTGGTAAGAACTGCAAAGTATTGTGACATTTGGCTTCGGTCCATATTTTTTTCCAATTCTTCTCTAAAGATGTAGTCCGCATCGCGAAGGATGTCAAGCTTATCCTTTGTAATTTCGCCCATAACTCTTACGCCTAAGCCAGGTCCCGGGAAAGGTTGACGACTTACCAAGTAATCGGGCAGTCCAAGTTCACGGCCCAGTTCTCTTACTTCATCTTTAAATAAGTACTTCAAAGGCTCAATCAAATCTTCAAAGTCAATAGCTTCAGGCAGTCCTCCTACATTGTGGTGTGACTTTACAACTTTGCCGTCAGATAGTCCGGATTCTATAATGTCCGGGTAAATAGTGCCTTGTCCCAAGTAGTCAACGTGTCCGATTTTTTTGCCTTCTTCTTCAAATACTCTGATAAATTCCTCGCCGATTATTTTTCTCTTCTTTTCAGGATCGGTAACGCCCTTTAATTTGTTAAGATATCTTTCTTCCGCATTTATTCTTATAAAATTCATGCCGGAGTCTTTAAAAGCCGCTTCAACTTCGTCCCCTTCATGCTTTCTCATAAGACCTGTGTCGACGAAAATGCAAGTGAGGTTTTTGCCCACAGCCTTTGACAACAGCGCCGCAACAACAGAGGAGTCAACTCCGCCTGAAAGTGCCAAGAGAACTTTTTTGTCTCCAACCAAATTTTTGATCTCTTCAATTTGTTGTTCCTTATAATTTTTCATAGTCCAAGTAGGCTCTTCCTTGCAAGTGTCAAAAAGAAAAGATGAAAGTTTTTCTTTCAAATCTACATCTTGACCTTCTGAAATAATAATACTCGGAATAGAAAGAGCATCAACTCTTTCAGAAATTTCTTTAAACTCATTAAACTTTTCCGGCTCACCTTGGAATACAACTCCCGTAGGTTTCAGCTCCTCTAATTTACCGAGCGCTTTCTTGTATGGATGAACTTCGCAATAGACTTTTAAGTCTCTGATTTTTCTGGCTGCAAGTTGATTGTTGTGTCCACCGAAATCTACTATTAGTATCATTTTTTCCTCCTTAAAATTTTACAATTTCACTACAATTATATATAGATTTTCCTTTAGTGGCAATTGCGAAATACATTAAATTACAAGCTTTGAATCATTTTATTAAAACGCAGGTGAATACATAAATTAGAACTTGTAACAGCATTCTATAAAATATTTGACGAAACCTTTGTTTTATAAAATAAACACAATCCTATTTTAAATTGTATTTTTAAAAAATATAAAAGAAATTAAAAAAACATAATATTTAATTTTTCAAACGTTATTTCAGACAAAAATTTATGAAATAAATAATATAACAATAAAAATTTATTTAATAAACAAATGTATTTAAAAAAATAACACAAAAAAATGAACTTTTGTGTGAAAATAGAAAACTTTTTTAATAATCTGACAAAATATTGTTGATATTCATCACATAGTGTTCTAAAATACTACATATAAATAGTTAATCAAAATAGTATAAATATAAAATCGATTGAGATGGGAGACAGAGATATGAAAAATAATTTTAAAAGGACATTAAGCTTTTTATTAGCGGTATTAATGCTGGCAGGACTTTTGGTACCTGTAACTGTACAAGCACAAACATATGTAAGAGAGAAAAAGGACAAAAATTTAAAAGAGTCCTACACAGTTATAGAAGATACAAATTCAAACGACCCCGCTACAGGTGCGCCCAATTCCGAGAATGAAGGCGAACAGGCAGCGACAGATTCCCACTCCCAAAATCTAATTGATAACAAAAACCAAAATATAGATGAAAGCAAAGAACAAAAGAACAAGAAAGCCCGTTACATATCACTAAAACTTATAAATCCGGGCAAAATAAATTACAAAAAAGGCGAAGCACTTAGCCACGAAGGCCTATTGGTAGAAGTAACCGATTCAATGGGCAACAAAAAAGCCTTGGACTACAAAGGGCTATTGGCAGACAAGAATATTAACATTCAAGAAATCTCAAACAAGAGATCGTCAAAAGACAAGATGGAAAATATACTCATTATTTCCGCGTCAGACCTTGACGATATTGTCATCAATACATATTTTCACGACGAAGAAGTCAAATCACAAAAAGAAAATTCAAATCCGAATTTAAATCCTTTAGACAATAATATATTAGAAGCAAACAATAATTTAATAGAAGAAAAAACTGAAGCCGGAAAAGCTGAAGACGAAAAGTCAAAAGACGCAGAAAAAATTGAAGACGAAAAAATCATAGACGGCGAAAAAGACGAAAACGAATTAACAGATCCTGAAGGAATTGAAGAAAAAGAAAACACTCCTTCTATAGAAGACATTTTCAATCTGCGCGAAGGAAACCGAGAACTGACAGAAGAAGAACTTGAAGCAGGACTTACAAAAGTTGAACTTCCCACAATTTCACAATCTCCATTTACAGTATCACCATTTGAAGCTCCGGATTTCGCAGCTTCTCCTTTTGGTGTATCAAATTTCGGCATGAGATCTTTCGGTGCTCCAAGGTTTGAACATTTCAGCGCGCCGATGATGCCAATGGGAGCAGGTAATGGTGAAGGTCTGTACTTGGAAGGCAAAAAGTATCATATAATAACACGTTTTGAAACGTCAAATGAAGCAGGAGCAATTCAACCCGGACAATATTTTAAAATTCATTTAGATGAAAAATTAACTGTTAATAATACGACTGTACTAAAGCCTATTATTCATAACAATGAAACTATAGCAACACCTGAGTACAATTCACAAGATAATACCATAACTTACACAATAACTAAAGAAATTAACGACAATATCCAAGTGCCTTTAGATATTCCTGTAGATTATAATTCGGCTAATATCACTTTAGATAATGACGGAACATTTACTGTAACCAATAGAGTATCAGGGCTAGGAGTAACGAATCCTAAGGACTTAATACCTACAAAAGTCAACAGATTCGGAAATGTTACAAATCAAATCATTGAGCCGAATAGAAAAGATGTAGACAAAATAATTGACCCGGGCATAACAGGAGACTATACGGTAAATATAGACGGTTCAGCTGTACCTGTAATAGAAAATAAAGAACTAAAAGGCTATAACTGGACTATCAAAGTAACTTCAGACACAGACTTAAGTGTTCTTGGCTACAAGGCAAACTTTACAACTGTTAAGGGTTCAGGTCTTGGTCCAATTCAAAACAGGAGTGCATCAGTTGCTTTTGAACCTAACCCAATTATAGGCGACCTTGGTATAGTTGACTCACAACACCACAAAGTAACTTCATCAGACACGGAAATTACATATGATTTCTTTACACCGATCACAAATAAACAGTCAGCCTACATGATGGATTTTTCTGCAATACTTTCAAACAAACAAGACCAAGCAGGTAATACGAAAGTCGGTGCAAAGAGATTTATAGTGGACTATGGCTATAATCAAAACAAAATTGCAGATGCAACTCCTACAAGAGTAGGTATTAACAACAGGACCACAATAATGGGCGAGTTCACATCTGAAAATTCCGCAAAGTGGACAGTAACAGACGGAGTATCAACAGGCGATAATGGAAATCTGCCATTAGCTACAAGAGATATAGGCGGACAATTACAATTAAATTCTGCGAAAATGGCTGTTTATGGCTTAGATGCAAATGGAAAAATGGTTGTAAAAACTCCTACGGCAGCTGGAATTCCGATTGGAAATGACGGAAGTATAAGCTTAGGAGGAATACCTACCGAAGGCACAAATCCGACAGGTCAAAAAGCAGGCACAATTGCAGTTTATGAATACGACACTGATAAAGACCCTCAAGTAGACGACGATAAAAAGCCTTTAACTTTAGGCGGTGTATCTATATCCAAATACGAAAATATCTATATAGACCAAGATTGGTCATTGGATAACAATTCAGTTATGCCTGCACAAAAAATTGAGGCGGTAGATCCTACTGATGAAAACAAAGTGTTGGGACAAAACGAAAATGTACCTGTAGGCAGTGAAGGCAAAACTAACAGACAGATTACAATCCCGGATGTAAAAGTATGGACAATTAATGGCGAAAATGATGCAACAAAAACACTTCCTAAGATAAAACAAGATCTACCTAAGACTGAAAACGGGGTAAGCTATTACGAAAATGTAAACTACTACAGAGAAGATTTGCACCTATACTACATCCATAACAGGGGAACAGGATCATCTGAAGGCAAGTTAGCTACTTTTACAATTGATAAAGTTGACTCAAAGGATAACAAAAAAGGACTTCCCGGAGCAACATTCAAGCTTTTAAGTGCGGAAAAAGATATAGCTGAAGTTACCACAGATGAAAAAGGACAAGTTAAGTTTTCAAATATTGCACCCGGTTACTATACCTTGGTAGAAACAAAAGCCCCTGCAGGATACAAAACCGGAAACAATATCGGAATAGTAGTAGATAACCTTGGCAAAGTTAGGCTTGCAAATAATACCGGCAATGCAACTATCACAGGCGGCTCAATACCGACAGAATATTCGCAAGACAGGAACTACCCCGGATATATGAATGCAAAATACTACGGAACTATAGACGGAGACGGGAATGTAGTTGCATATATATATTTAAAGCCTAATACAGGAAATACAAATAGAGACACAAGACTGAGCATAGTAGCTCAAGGCGGGAAAATTAATACCGTAGAAGTATTTGACGTTAATCCTAACACAAAAAGAAATGAAATAAATACAGCTATGGACGCTCAAAATGTTGATGAAAAAATCTCCGGTCTTGGTAACAGCGTTCTAAACGATACACATAACTGGGATGTAATTAGCGGAACAGAAAACATAACAGATCCTTTCACCGGAAAGACGGGTTACAGAATTATATTCCCCAATGAAAGATTTATTAATGACTGGGGATTTTTGGTAAAGATAACAGGTGCGAAGGATAAAGAAGCAACATCAGCACGTTTGTCTTTCGATTGGTTGACAGACGGCGACAATACTTTTACAGCCAATAATGCCAAGATCCAAAGTTACATCAACATATCAGGTACAGACGATAAAAGCGACCAAGTAATAACAGTAACAAACGAAGCTTTTAATAGCAAAAAAGTAGAAGTAACAAAGATTGATCAAAATAAAAATGGACTTCCCGGAGCAAGATTTATATTAAGAGATGAATCAAATAACATTATATCCACAGTTGACTCAGTGGAAAACGGTCTTGCTAATTTTGGCGAGTTGCCGGGAGGCAAGTATACAATTGAAGAAGATGAGGCACCTGATGGATATCAAAAATCCAATGTAATTTTTGATGTAATAGTTGATGATGCAAAACAAGTGACTTATAGGCCGAGATTTAAAGACGGCAACGGAACACCGGTTAACGGATATGACTATATAATTGAAAATCAACAAGAAACAGGTACCGGAAGTGATACGATAGTCGATACAATAAGCGAAAACAAACTTCAAATTTGGGAAAATGAACCTGGAGATATAGGTACAAAAGAGGGAGTTTGGGAAGCTTATCGTTACGAATCCCTAAAGTACAATGCGCAAATTACTTTAAAGTCGTCAAATCCCGGAGAAAGATTTACAATTCAATTTGACCCGAATCTTGACTTTACACAATATGTAAACGAAATGCCGAAGATTTATCATTTAGGAGTTGCTATAGCAGATCCCTACTTTGACTATAACACGAACACATTGACTTATGTGTTCAATGACAAGAGCCAAAATTCTTTGACTACTGTGAATATAGAAATCAAGGGTATAATTCCCTCCAAATTCTATGCTCTAAACAGTGGAACTTATGAATTTACAAACACTATAGAACCGGGGAAAACTGTAGCAACAGAAAATGGAGCAGAGCAAACTGCAACGGCAGAAATAACAGCAGATTACGGTACCTATGACACAGACTTTTATACACCTGCTCAATCTTATTACTTTAGAGACGTATACAAAAAAGGCGACGACTGGTATGTAACTGCAATAGCTTACTACAATCCTTTAGTAGACACTCATAAAGGAGCAAGGACACTAAGTTTCAACTGGGCTTCCACAAAGAGAAGAAATGATATAAACATGGTTAAATGGCCAATAACCGGAGAAACACCGGCCTTTGACTTAAGAGATGTAAAAGTATACCGTGTCCTACCCGAATATAAGAGCGGAAAGCTTACAAATGAACCTAACATGCCCCTGTCCTTCGGTGTTAGGCCGGAGCAAGACCCGGGCACATATAGACTTATGTACTCAAGGGCAATAGATCCGAATGTAAGAATAAGAGATGACAGGGTAAACGGATTCATACTAAACTATGATCCTGAACAAATAAAGACATCAGGTACTATGCAAAAATGGAAACCATTGACGATAAGAGTACCAAGTATTTCCGGCCAAGATGAAGGTTATGTAATAGAGCAGACTTTCAAAGTTAATGACATGGACAAATGGCTCAGCCTATGGAGAACATTCTACATGACAAATGGTTCTTTGGAATCGGCTTTTGCTACAAAGGTAAACAACAACACTGCACTGGCAAACCAAATTGGTCAGGAAATTCCTAAATTCTACTCTCAAGTAGTAAAACTTATAAATAGAAGTTACACACCGGGTAAATTTACTATTAAAAAACTAAATGACGCTGATAGAAGTAAAGTTCTTTCAGGAGCAACCTTCTCTTTAAAAGGTGAAGACGGAAGGATAATTTACAGAACTACTGACGCAAATGGAATTATTACATTTGACAACTTAAAGCCGGGCAATTATACCCTTGAAGAAACAACTGCACCTGATGGATATAACAAGAGCAATTTAATCTGGGATATTAGCGTAAACTCTTCAGGAGTAGTGACTATAACAGAAAAAGGATTAACTGTTGGTGGAGAGTCTAAGGTTGGAAGTAACATAACGATTGAAATTACCAACAAACCGGTTAAACCAAATTTTGTTGTTTATAAAAAAGATGCAAATGGAAAACCTTTAAAAGGAGCAAAATTTGTCATCAAAGATGAAAATGAACAAACAACTATAGCAACCGGAGAATCAGATGATAAAGGTGTTGTAAACTTCACCGGAACTTTAGAGAATAATAAGACATATATAATCGAAGAATCTGAAGCCCCCAATGGCTACAAGAAATTAGAAAAAAAATGGGTTCTTGTAATAGATGATAAGGGTAACAAGAAAGTTTATAACTATAGAAAAAATGAAGGAACAACAACAGAATTAAATTCAATTTTAGAAAAAGAGAATGTAAATTGGGTAGACGTTGCAGGCAGAAGCCTCAAAGGATGGAGTCTATACGACAACAGACATACAGGTTGGGTTGATAACTATCCTACACCCTTTAAGATGGGTACAAGAATTGTAGGTATCAACAAGACTGACAAGTATGTAATCCAAAGATATGTAATCAACCCGGAATCAGTAAGCATAGGAGCAAGTACCGCCACAATCCACAGAGAAAAGCCGGAATATCCGAATATGGATTGGTACGATGGTAATGCAGTAGCAGGAACAGATTATCAAGTCTTTAAGCTTAATAAACCTGTCACAGGAGTAATTTCCGAAATAAGACTTGCAGAATACGGTGCAACTGATATAACAAATTCTGTTAAAGACTCTGTAAAAGCAGTAGCAGGAAAGTATGGCGAACCGAATAGGTTGAGCCTAAACCTGTCGGCAACTGACAAACCGGTAGTTATTGACATTAAAGTCCCATACAAGGAAGACACCGGCGGAGTCGGTACAGGTATTGACTGGACTGAAAATGGAACAACCTATTGGAAGTCCGACTACTATGAAGAAGTAAGCATTATTAAAGAAGCAGGACCTGTATTAGGACAATCGGCAGGCATAATCGGATCATATATATCCGAAGGATCTTTGGACGTAACAAACGAAAAAAACAGGCACCAATTCAAGTTTAAAAAGACAAAAGCCAATAAAACTGATGCAGTATCAGGTGCGACATTTAAACTTCAAGGTCCCAAAATAGATGACAATAATTTAGGACTGGAAGTTTGGAAGCGTTCAGGTGAAGACGGTGTAGACGGAGAAGTTAAATTCGACAATTTATTACCCGGAGTATATACACTTACAGAAACAGGTGCAGCACAAGGCTATGAACTTGCAGACACCGACTGGACTGTTACAATAACGGAAGACGGCAAGGTATTCTTTAAAGCAAATAAGGAATGGCAAAAGGTAGATCTAAGTACGGCTAACCCAAACAGGCATAAGGATAAGAGTTCTTCTAATGCTGATCCTGCCGATAATAAGATACAAACTAAAATTACAGAGGTAAATAAGGGTTCAGGAACATTTAGACAGGTTTATCTACTGAATAATAGATCTGAAAAATTAGAAACAACATATTTTGAACTTCATTCTCAACCGGAAAAAACCGGACTAAACTTAGACAATACCAAAATAGTTTCATTTAATATCGTTAATAGTATTAAGAACGCTAAGTTTGACGATATTAAGGACTTAACATCGCTTGAATCCGTAGATTATAACACTGAAGTATATGTAAAAAACAATCAAGAGAGAATAAAGATTACACCGAAGGAAAATTTAGGTGATCAAAAGACTCTTGCAATTGTAGTAGAATCAAAAATACCGCAATCAGGAACTGTCGGAACAGGAATGGATTTCTACAACTTTGGCAGCAATCATTATTGGGCGGCAGAGTGGTATAATTCTATACAAGATATGAAGCTGTTGGAACCTGAAAACAGGTCCTACTTTATTGAACCAAGTACGACAGCAGTATCCACTAACAATATCACCGGCTCAAAACAACTTTTGTCAGCTCAAAGTAAAGACGCAATAGTTCGAGTGAAAAAACAAAGCTTGGCAGAATTTGTACGAAACGCAAACGGACTTGAAGTATCACCTGAACAAATTGGTGGAGCTGTAAGAGGAGCGAGTGATTGGGAAACAATAGACCCTGCAAGATCAGAAAAAACACTATTAAGCCCTACCAGATCGACAGATGATCCTGTTATTTTAGAAACAAGAATGACAGAAATAAACAAAGTTGACAAAAAGTTTAGGCAAGTATTTTTGTATGGACAATCGACATATGGTGATAGGGGTCGAAAGATTCAAATTCACAGTCAACCGGAAGAGTTTGATGTTAGAGCTAATGATCCTAATAAAGCGATAGTAAAAGTATATACAGTGACAGGATCAAACTTAGATAACATAGGTACTAAGACAGAGATAACAAATGTAAAATTTATTCAATCATCTGTTAATAATCATTGGAGATTGAAAAATGATTCAATTCCTGCAACTGTAAAAGGCAATATTCTAATAGAAGTAGAAGCTTTTTACGATGCAAGCAAAGGTGTTGGATTAGGAACTGATTATATCTCAAATACAAAACAACCAAGGTACAGTACAAACTGGATTGGAGAATCTTACGCAAGTGAAGATAAGATTAACTATAAACACTTAATAACAATCAATCCTTCAACCGGTGGTAAGGTAACAGCTGTGCCATATGAAGAAAAGGATAAAACAGTTAACCTAAATATAGTACCTGATGCAGGGTATGAGTGGACAGGCAATACAATTACCGACAAAGCCGGAAATGTAATAGCCGAAAATGTATTTAGCTTCACAATGCCGGACAAAGATGTAATAGTAACTAATACATTTGAGAAATTGGCAGGAAATGTAACGATTTACTTTAATGCGGGCGACGGCGGTACGGGAACGATGCCAAGTAAAAATGTGCCACAAGGCGATTATAAATTGCCGGCTTGCACATTTACAGCACCGGAAGGTAAAGAATTCAAAGCTTGGTCAGTCGCAGGAGTAGAACATCAACCGGGCGAAACAATTAATGTTACTGCGAACACAACACTTACTGCTATTTGGAAGAATAAAACTGTAGATCCTGTAGTAGTTACAGGTATAGAAGTCAACAGCACAAATCATAAGACGGATTACAAAGTTGGCGAACAACTTGACGTAACCAATCTGACCATAAAAGTAACCAAGTCGGACGGAACTGCTGAAATAGTAAATGTAACTCCGGACATGGTTGAAGGATTTAATTCTTCACAAGAGGCAACAAATCAAACCTTGACAATAACATACCAAGGCAAGAGCACAACTTATAATGTCAACATTAAGGCAGAAGCATCGCAACCGACGACTTACACTATCGGCATTATACCTAACACGGAACACGGTTCGATTTCTGCGCCGACTTCAGCTGAAAGCGGCAGTACAGTAACAGTAACTGTAAATCCTGACGAAGGTTATATAGTTGATAAAATTGAAGTCTTAGACAAAGACGGCAATTTATTAGCACAAGTTGATACCGTAAATAACGCATTTACAATGCCTGAAAACGATGTATATCTAAAGGCATCCTTTAAAGTTAAACCTCAAGTAAAGTATGACATAGCTGTAGAGCAGACTGAAGGCGGCACCGTTACAGTTGAAGGCAATAAAACCAATGCAAGTGCGGGAGAAGAAATTAGCCTTACAGTTACACCTAACCAAGGCTATGAAGTAGGACAAGTAACAGTTAACGGTAAAGAAATTAAATCACAAAACGGCAAGTATACATTTACAATGCCGGCATCAAATGCAACAGTTCAAGCAACATTTAAAAAAGCGGGAAATGAAATTGTTGGAGACGAAATTAAAGACGACGAAGAATTAATAATTACTAACAAGCAAGCCGGCATAGACCTTAAACTTCTCAAGAAAGACAGAGAGGGATTCGGACTTCCGGGAGGCGAGTTTAAACTTTCAAAGACTGACGAAGATTGGAAAAATCCTGACGATAAGTTTACATTCACAGCAACTTCTGATGCAAAAGGTAATGTAGTATTTAGAGACAATGAAGGTAAGAACGTCAGACTACAAGTAGGAAAATATATTATAGAAGAAATTAAACCGCCTGAAGGCTATAAGAAGGCACCGGATGTTTGGAAAGTTGAAGTAACAGATAATGGCGGCAGTATGCAGGCCAAATTCTATGGTGCGACTAAAACTGTAGATCAGTATTTGACAGAAAAAGATCCGGATAATGATACAGCTTATGCAGATTCCGGAGAAGGAACAAAATCAGGAATAACTTACAAGTCAAAGATAACTCATATCGACCCTGAAGCTAAAGTATTCGTTCAAAGAATCTACATTGATATGAGAAATTATTCAGGAAGTGACTTGGTCAACTTACAAATTATTCCTAAGCATAAGAGAGATGAGACGGACACACCCGGACAAAGTCCGGTAACCAATGTTGAAGGTCTAAAGACTGCATACAGAACGACATACATGATTTCGAAGGCGAATAGCAATGTTTCACCTGAGGATGTATTAAACAGTTACGACCTTTCTAAGCCCGGAGTAACAATGGTAAACACTGCAAGGTGGAGACCTTTTAATTGGGGCTTTGATGAAGACATCCTAAATCTCAAAAAAGGCGAAGTTTACTTTATCGACGTTGAAGGATTCTATGACGATGCTATAATAACGGGATTTGATAAACACCAAAATAAAGATGCCGGCTTTACAGCAGACGATTTAAAGAAACTTGAAATGGACTTTAAGTTCTATGATGGAGCAAGAGAGTTCCAACAAGCTGTCTACAACACCGAAACAAAAGAAATAGAATGGAAAGTTGTAGAAAGTCCGAAGGGTAACTACCAACAAGGTAACAAGGAACTTCAAAAATATCATGATGCAAAAGGTGATGGCATAACAGTTAGTGAATTAAGCCTTGAAGGTGGTAAAATAGTTCCGTCAATAGAAGGAACTCCAACTGTCAATATCAAAACTTCGGCGGATATTTCTTCACTTTATGCATCTGACACACCGAGAGAAATACCTAAAGAAGGTCTGACTATAACAAATGACCAAGAAACTTACAACGTCACATTCTCAAAGCACGGCAAAAACAGCAGTGATGATTCAGACGATGTTATTGCCAAGAGAAGACTTGAAGGCGCAATCTTCAAACTTCAAGAACAGATTGGTAACACTGACGAATATGATGATGTACAAGGATCTTATGTATCATCCGCATTTAACGGATACTTCGGATTTAGGGGATTGAAACCGGGTCGCTACAGATTGATGGAAGTAAAAGCACCCGAGGGATATAAACCTATTAACGGTCCGCTACTGTATTTCACAATAGAAACTATAAAGAGCAATCAAGGTGTTATAGTCCATCCGGAAACAGGTAAGTTAGTTGATATTAAGACAATTAAAGTAAAATTCCCTGTAGTTGAAGGAAAACCTGTAGATGATAAAGAATATGATCTTACTGAATTGTATATGGTTAACTCGGCAGGAGATACTGTAAAAATTAGTGAAGTTGATTCTTCAGATATTTCAATTGAAAATACTGAGATAAAAAAGGCTGCGGATTCAACAACGAAAGTTCCACTAAAAAATCTTTCTGTAGTAGGAAATGATTTAGATGAAAACAATAATCATAAATTATATCCTATCAGCCAAATCAAAATCATTCCTGACCACAGCGGATATATATCCCTTGAGTATGATAAGGCAAACGGAGTTTACCAATACATTCCGGAAAACGGAAAGTTAGTGGACTTCGTAACATCTGCCACTGCAAAGAACATGGGCAAGATTGTAAATGAAATCCCGGGCAAAGGTAGAATTGAAATTACAAAGAAGGATGATGAAAATAAATTATTGCCGGGAGCCGAGTTTAAATTAACAAGGCTATCAAACACTGACAAAGTAGAAGAAGGTCAAACACCCCAATGGGTCTACACCGGCACAGTTGATGAAAAAGGCAAACTAATTTTTGATGGACTTCCAATAGGTCAATATATGTTAGAAGAAACCAAGGCGCCGGCAGGACATCAAAGTAAAGGACAAAGATGGTACTTCACAGTTGGTGGCGCAGGACTTGACCCATACGCAAATGATACAAGTTCCGGTGGTAGAGACTTATCTGATTTCATTACATTTGAAGAACCGACGAATGATGAAGGAAATCCGAAGATAGAAGTTCAGAAGACTTTGAGTGATGATAAGACTGATGTAACAAACACAATTTATCCTCACAGAGCTCAAAGTATAGCAATTACAAGTAAACTCAAAGTAAAAGACGGTACATTAATTCAACCGGGAGACTATTTTGACATTAAGCTGACCGACTCCATAGACCTATTAGGTATTGAAAAGGATAAACCTTTAAACAACTTGGATATTTTTGCTGACGGAGTAGGAACAGTTGCCAAAGCAAAGTATGACAGGGACAACGGCACCATAAGATATACTTTTACAGAGTATGCAAGAACCTATACTTTGACAGAGCTTAAAACTACAATTATAGCTTGGATCAACTTAAATAAAATTAAATATTCAACCACTGATGTTCCCGTAGGAGTAAGAATCGGTACTCAGCCAAATAGTTTACAGACAAAGCTCTATACAGTAAATTATGATATAGACAGAGAGACATCAAGACACCCATATGTTCAAACTACCTATAGACAAGAGTTCAACTATGACTATTGGAGATGGGAAAACGTGCCTTATTCAACGTACTATTATCACAATATTACCGGTAAGATTTTTGAACTGGACAGAAACGAGGGAACATTTAAACAATACTATTATATTAATAGAAATGGAGACTCCGGTTATAATAATTGGACATTCAGATATGATCCTTACCGCTGGGATAACCAAGACAAAGAAATTACAGATGCAAAGATTAGGATAATGAGGTTGAACTTCAACGATTCTCAAAGCATTAAAAACAGTATGCCCGAATCCTTTGCAGTAAATATGAATGATCCCAACTTAACTCCGGTCTTTAATAAAGAGTATACAAATTTAACGACTGAAGATATTAGTTTTGGACCTACGGACTCACAAGCTGATGTAAAAAGTGATAACACCGGCAGTGAATCATATATAGTTGAGGTCACAGGAACAATACCTGAGGAAGATATCGAAAACTTTGAAACGGCCGGATTAATTTATGTCGGTGGATATAATATAGCGGCAAGATGGGACCTTGCACGTTACGACGTAAACAGTGCCGAAGCAAGTGCAAAGCTTGAAGTAACTGCTATAAATCCTAAAAACAGAATTGTGTTCAAAAAGACTGATGAAAGTGGTACTACTTTAAAAGATGCAGAATTCTATCTTGTTAAATATGATAAAACAGTTTCAGGTAACTGGAAGGTAGTAGAAGGTTCATATAAAACATCAGGTGATGACGGTCTCGTAATCTATGAAGGCCTCACAGAAGGTAAGTATGCACTTAGAGAATCGAAAGCACCGGGCGGTTACAAGAAGATTGAAGGAAACATTGTTGAGTTTGAAGTTGATGCATTAGGTGTAATAACAAGACAAGTTAAAAATACTAATACATCGAAGCAAGAAGCTGCAAGTCTTAAAGAGTCAAGTATAGATTCGAAGAAATCTGAAACAAATAATTCACTCCAAGGTGAGGAAACTCTATTAAAAGGCATTGGCAAAGCAGTAAAATCAGTATTTGATAAAGTTGCTGTTGCAGCGGAAGGAGATGCTAATCCTACACCTGTGAGCGAGCCTATTGGCATAGAACCTATAGAAATTATAAATTACAAAGATGTAGAATTTATAAAGGTGGACGGAGATGACAGTACAAAGGCTCTTGAAGGCGCGGAATTTGAACTCTGGTACAAAGAAAACGAAACAGATAAAGAATACCAACCATACAAGATTACAAAAGAAGGCAAAGAAGTCACGATGACAGTAACCTCGGACAACAAAGGAAACTTTAAGCTTCGTATTTCAAAGCCGGGTTACTATGCTCTCAAAGAAATAAAAGCACCGGATGGCTATTCTAAATTCCCGGGATGGATAAAAGAATTTAGAATTGATAACGGAAGAGTTCAGATTTTGGAAAAAGATCCAATTAAGGCAAGTGCGAGAACAGGTAGAGGAAAACTGCTTACAAGTCAAATTATAGAAGTCGATAAAGACAACAAGACCTTTAAAGCACGAGTTATTATTAACCCCGGACATGATGATTGGACATTTAATGCAGATAATCTAAGATTATTGGAAAAAGGTTGGGACCTTGTATCTTATACAGATCCGGCAGTAGCAAATGAAGGACAAATAAGAGCAGCCGTATTAGAAGAAGGTGCAAGTATTGACGACTTGAAAGACACTGACTTCAAAACAATTGACAAGAACGGATCCTTCAAGATGCCGGGAACGGGAGATAGGGTTACAACTTATTCTATAAAAAATCTTACAGGCAAGGGAACTGCAACCGGTCAAATAACAACTACTCAATCCGTAGTTGTAGAGTTCCAAGGCAAGATTAAAAATGATGCCACGGCTCCAACAGAAATTGGTATTCAAATACAAGACGGTGCTAACACTAAAGACAGCATTGGATACAGTTTTGATTTTGGCCAATTGACAGGCGAAAAGCCACTATATGTAGACAAGATTGATGACCACCCAATTGAGGTTGAAAACAGAAAGGCTGAGTATCCGTCGACGGGCGGTATAGGAACTATATTATTCACCCTAGGTGGAGCGGTTCTTATGACCTTTGCGGGCCTTTCGTACTACAGAAAGAGGAGGAAGAGCTATGAATAACATGAGCATGCCGCCTCCTCACAAAGGGCGCAAAACAGGTGCCTATTTGAAACAGTTTACACTCAAGAGGAAAGACATAAAAAGAACAATTGTAAAGGGGGGATGCTGATGGCATACAGATCCCTCCTATACAAGGGAGTTATATATGTGAAGAAAGAGTAGTAAAAAATAGGTAAGCACATAGGACGCGTTCAAAGGGACGCAAAGGAAAAGGTAATAAAAAAATATTATAAATTTTATTTGAGAATGGAGGATAATATGAAAAACTCAAAGAAACTTTTGTCATTATTATTGGCATTAGTAATGATGGTAGGAGTCTTCGCTCCCCTAACAGTATTGGCAGCAGAAAATGACAGTACGGTAGTATTTAAAATTGAAAAAAAAGTAGATCATGATAATGACCCAAAAACAGAAAAAGTTTTTGTCGGTTCATTATCTGCAGATGGAAAAACACAAGAAGAAAATGCAGAAAAAACTGAAAGAACTATTACTTTCAATACTGATTCTACAAAGTCTTTAAAAGATAACAATGTAGCTGTGCCTACAGTAACACCGATAGAAGGTTACTATTTTAAAGGCTGGGATAAGAAGGTAGATCTAAACAGTAATCCAAGTACCGAAGGTAACGTATATATTGCGCAAATAGTTAAAAACCCTACAGGCGATATAAATGCTGCGGATCAACTTTCAAAAGAGAAACCAACTGAAACAGAAATTGATATTTTCAAGTTAGTAACAAAGGAAAACTACTATGAAGGAGCACCATGGGAACATACCGGTGGTAAGATTGACAATTATGAAAGCTTAGGTAAAGGTGTTGAAGCTTTAAAAGGTGCACAATTTACTTTCTACAAAATCAACGGAGCAGATGATGTAGAAAATGAAAAGTATTTCAATATTTTGAAAGCAAATCAAGCAAACTTTGGAACTGCTGAAGCAATGCAAAAAATAATGGATAATGGATACACAGAATCAGGAACGTTAAAAATTCCGGCAGGAGTAATAGAATTAGCAACTGGCGATGGACTGACACAAGGTCAAACTGCAGCAACCGGTGAAGATGGTAAAGCTACTGTGAAATTAGCTGAAGGCTATTATTGGGTAGTTGAAAGTGTAACACCTGATAAGGTTACAAGTTCAATAGCAGTACCATTCGGTTTAACTCTTCCTATAACTAACCCTGTAAAAGTAGGAGATGTGGAAGCCGGTACACAATACCTAAAGAAGCTTTACATCTATCCAAAGAACATCCAAACTGACGATGTTCAAATCGACAAGGACCATGCTAATTATGACAACACAACTGGCAAATGGTATGACAAAGACGGTAATGAAGTTGAAAGTGACAAATTAGGTATAAAATATCAAGATTACCAAAGAGAAAAGAAGACAGTGTCAAGAGAATTACATCAAAACTCACCTTTCCAATCAGATACAACAATTCCAAGAAACTATACCTTTGATGAGTTCTCCTGGGTTGATACAATGTCAGAAGGGTTGACTTATAACAAAGACCTTGTTGTTACGATAGACTATATTGACGAAGACGGAACTACTAAAAAAACAAATGAACCGTTTATTAATGCATTAAATAAGGCACAATTTGTAACTGAAAGAGATAATGGTTTTGATATTAAAGTTACAAAAGATCAAGTTAAGGATACATTAGTAGAATACCTAAAACGCGGCCCTGTTACTTTCCACTTCTCATACTCTGCTACAGTTAACGAAAATGCAGTTGTAGATAAGCCGCAATCAAACAGTATTACATTTAAACCCGGTGAACCAACAGGAGTTCCTGATGTAAAATCTAAAGATGGTAAAATAGAAATCGTTAAATCATGGAAGAAAGATGGTAAAGACGCAACTCCAACTGCTACGGATTTAACATACTATGTTGAAGATTCAACCGGTAAGACAGTAGCATCTGTTACTGTAAAATCTGACGCTGCTGCCGGAACAGTTATCCAAGCAGCTAATGGAATTACATTTACTGTCGGAGCTAACTTCGGTTCAGGTACTTTTGCAGGCCTTCCGGAAGGATCCTACAAAGTAAGAGAAGCTGTTAATGGTTATGAACCAACTTACACTCCTGATGACACTAACGGTAAACTAACCATCGAAAATAACGACAAACCGGAAGTTAAGAAGCCATCTGAACCAACAGTTGAATTCCACGGTAAAAAGTTCGTTAAGATGGATCAATTGGGAGATGATACAAGGCTAGCCGGCGCAGAATTTGTTATTAAAAACAAATCAGTAGATGCAAATAACCCTGATAAAGACAAATTCTTAGTTGAAAAATCAGAAGAAACAAAAACAGCTGAAGCTACTGCAGTTAAAAATGCAAAAGACGCATTAGATGCAAAAGTAGCTAAATACAATAATCTCTCTGCAGAAGAACAAAAGGAACAAAAATCAACTTACGATACTGCAATCGATGGACTTCAAAAAACTTACAATGATGCTGTAATCAAAGCAAATAAAAAATATACATGGGAAGAAGGAACTGGTACTGGTAAAAACACACCACCTGAAAATGCTTATAAACTTGTATCAGACGAAGAAGGTCGTTTTGAAATCACAGGTCTATCAGCAGGAAAATATGAATTAGTGGAAGTTAAAGCTCCGGAAGGATATGCTTTAAATTCAAATCCTGTTCCTTTTGAAGTAAAAGACGGAACTTACAAAGCAGATACATCTGAAAAAGCAATTCACTATAATAAAGACGCTAAAGCAGATGATCCTAAAGATGCTTTAAGAGTAGACAACAAGAAGTTAACTATTCCACAAACAGGTGGTATCGGTACTGTTATCTTTACTGTTGTAGGTATTGCTTTAATGGCAGGCGCTGTTTTCGCTATGAAGAAGAACAGAAGAGAAGCTTAAGTTAGATTGTTTAGGGAAGAGGGTTAGCCCTCTTCCACACTCTTATTATTTAAAGAGGTAGTGATGAATAAAAAATTTAAAAATTTGATAATTATATACATGGCACTTACTATGATCCTCCTACCTCTTAGAGTTTTCGGAGCTTCATCTCTTACTATTAACATTAAGAGTAGAGATGATTTGACCGAAGAAGATTTAAGGGGAAGAACCTTAGGTGTTTGGAAAATAAATCCTGATTTTATTGCCCCTAACATGGACAGGACGGAAATGGCAAAAGTTTTAGATACTTTTACTGTTGAGGAGCTTGACAAGCAACTTGTAAATCCTTCCGACAAATGGGTTTTATATCCCAAGGCTGAGAATGATTACAAGGTGAAGCTTGAGAACCTTTCTTCCGGTCTATACTATGTGAGGGAGCTTAACAATAAGGACAGGCTTACCTTTATTGAGTCGGCGATTTTTTCTCCCGATGAGACTGATCTTATAAATCTGAAGTGGGGCAGAAAGCCGCCAACACCACCACCGCCGCCACCGCTACCGCCGCCGGATACTCCTCCGGGGATTGTTGAACTTTTAAAGGTGGACGGAGAAGGTAATCTTTTGAAGGGTGCGAAGTTTACTCTTCACTATTCTTCAGGAGAAAGGGTTAAGACTAAAAATTATTCTTACGACCCCAACGGCGATGAGGAAATTTTTGAAACTGATGACACAGGCAAGATTGTAATTAGAAATCTTGAGCCCGGCGTTTATTATTTCAAAGAAGTTGAGGCGCCTTTCGGATACAAAATTCTTGTGGAAAATTCTTACTTTAAAATTTTCAAAGACGAGTCATGTCGGATTGAAGTTGAGAACGAGAAGGAGAAAGGGTCTTATAATTTTTATAAGACTGACGACAAGAGGGCCAATCCTTTAAAAGGTGCGGAGTTTGTCATCACTCGCATTATAGGGGGCAAGCACGTAAGGCTTAAGGATAATGAAGGCAAGGATTTAATTTTAAGGTCGGGGGAAGACGGCAAGTTTTCCGTTTCAAATTTAGATTACGGCACTTACTATATTTGGGAGACTAAGGCTCCCCAAGGGTATACACTATTAGAGGGTAGTCTTGAGTTTGAAATTGACGGCAATTCTTATGAAAAAGTTCTTATTATTGAAAACAGCAAGAGGCCGCCTATACCTAAGACCGGCGACATTACTCTTATAGTTTTGGTTATTGCCGGCGCTGTTATGGTAGGCTTGGGCAAGTATATGATTAAGGACAAAAATTAATAGATGGGGCTGAAAGGCCCCTTTTATTTTGTAAATATTAGATGGAGTTAGTATGGTCAGCAAGAAAACCAAATCAAATATTATTTTCATATGTATTTTTGTTTTAGGTCTTGGGATTTTAGCTTATCCTATGATTTCAAATTGGTATTATAAAATTGAAGCAAACAATCAGGTGCAAGACTTTAAGGCGGCACGAAGTGAGTTGTCGGAAGAAGAAATTGCGGAAAGATTAAAGCTTGCTCAAATTTATAATGACAACTTGGCCAATGTCATAAGAGGGGATCCCTATTCTGAAGAGGAAAAGGCCAGGGCTATCTCCAACTACGCAAGGATGCTGGAGCTGAGGGAGAAGATCGGCTCCGTTCAAATCCCTTCTATAAATGTGGAGATACCTATTTATGCAGGGACTAATGAGGAGATTTTGCAAAAGGGTGCAGGCCACTTGGAGGGGACTTCTCTGCCTATCGGGGGCATTCCTTCTCACACTGTCATCACGGCTCACTCAGGTCTTCCCAGCGCAAGGCTCTTTACCGACCTTAACAAGGTGAAGGAAGGAGACAGGTTTTACATCAACTATATCGGCGGTGTTTTGGCTTACGAAGTAGATCACATTGACGTCATTGACCCAAGTGACTTCTCACAGCTACTTGTTGTGGAGGGACAGGACTATGCCACTCTTTTAACTTGCACGCCGATTATGATCAACACTCACAGACTTATTGTAAGAGGTCACAGGGTGGAATATGTACCTGAAGTGGACGAAGAGATTATTGAAGACACGGGCAAGAACCTGAACGTTGACATTAGACTGATTATTCTCTTGGTTTTTGCTATAATTATTTTAGCTTTGTATTTCATTTCAAAGAGGAAGAAGAAAAAGAAGGCTAAGGAAAAGGCGATTAGGGAAAGAATGGATCGCTATAGGGAAGAACACAATGCTAAAAAAGATAAGAAATAATTGGAAAATAATAGTTATGTTTGTTGTGGGACTTATGATTGCCGTCTATCCCATAATTTCAAATCGCTATTACACTATTAAAAATAACAATCGCGTTGAGGTCTTTGAAAAGGCTGCGGAAGAAATTTCACAGGAAGAAATTGACAAGAGAATCGACCTTGCAAAGGCCTACAACGAAACTTTGGACCCGTCAAGACTTGCCGACCCTTATACCGAAAGGGAAAAGGAAGGTGTGGCGAACTATGCCAGGATGCTTGAGGTTAAAGAACAAATCGGTTTTATTGACATACCGAAGATTGACCAAAAGATTCCGGTCTATGCAGGCACCTCGGAAGAGATTTTGCAAAAGGCATGCGGTCACTTGGAAGGCACGTCTCTGCCCATAGGGGGCATTGACACTCACGCAGTTATTACGGCGCACAGAGGTCTGCCTCAAGTTAAACTCTTTAGAGAGCTGGACAAGCTTAAAGTGGGAGACGTCTTTTACTTTACCAACATCAAAGAGACCTTGGCATATGAAGTGGATCAGATTTTGACTGTGGAGCCTTGGGACTTTGATCCGGTACTTGTCGTGGAGGGGAAGGACCTTATGACCCTTCTTACCTGTACGCCCTATATGATTAATTCCCACAGGCTTTTGGTACGAGGACACAGAGTGCCCTATGTGGAAGAGGTTGCCAAGGACGAATCTTTGAGAAGAGCGCTATACAGTTTGAAAGACATGATTTGGCCTACGGCTATTGCAATTATAATTTTGCTGGCACTTTTTATCATCAAGAGAATCAGGAGAAGGCGCAATGGAAAAAAACGTTAGAGTTATAATTGGATATATTTTTATTCTATTGGGTATTCTCATGCCTCTTATTGCCTTTACTTCTATGTCCTATAGAGAGATAACGGCATCGGGAGCCTACAAAGCTTTTAAAGATGACAGGCCTGTTATGAATGAGTCAATTGAGTCTTACAACGAGCAAACGGGAGGGGACGAAGGTAGTATTATCGACCCTTTTCAAAATGAAGACTACAAGGGATCGTACAATATCGAAGGCTTTGACCCTGACGACGTCTTTGCCTATGTGATTATTCCGAAATTAGATTTGAAAAAGCCTATTTATTTAGACGCAAGCTACGACCATTTGAGAAAGGGCGTGGCACAGGTGGAGGGAACTAGCCTGCCGTTAGGCGGCACCTCTACTCGCTCCGTCATTGCAGGTCACAGAGGCGGCTGGGGAGATTTGTTCTTCTACAACATAGACGAGCTTGAAGCCGGGGACGAAATTTTAATCGACAGTCCCATGGGCTTATTAAAGTACAGCGTGTGTGACAAGGAAATTATCGGCCCGGGAGATTGGGAAAAGATTATGCCTATAAAGGGCGAGGACATGTTGACACTACTTACATGTCATCCCAAGAGACCGCCGAGACCTAAGAGGCTACTTGTCAATGCAAAGAGAGTTGAGGAGCCTGTAGTCGAGGAAGAAATTGTTGAGGAGGCACCTGTAGAAGAAGTAAAGAGCGTGTCTTATTTGAAGTACGGCATATATGCACTGACTGTTGCGGGATGGATTTGCGTCATTGTTGTACTTTCAAATATGTTTAAATTTATAAAGAGAAGTAAAAGAAGAGGATAGTCTCTTCTTTTTTTATGTCCAAAATTTTTATGGATGAGTAATTTATAGGTAGATATATTATAATAGTATGAGAGGGATAATTAAGTTCGCAAAGGTGTAAGGGTATGCTTTAATTGATTTTGCACATTTGCGGTGATACAATACATCTGTTAATACATAGAAAGGATGGTGCACATGGCACTTTTTGATAAAATTTTCGGCTCTTACAGCGAGAGGGAAATTAAAAAAATCAATCCCATAGTCGATGAGGTTCTTTCCTACGAAAAGGAAATGGAAGGACTTACAGATGCCGAATTAAAGAACAAGACCTTAGAATTCAAACAAAGATACAAGGACGGCGAAGATCTTGACTCTCTTATGCCTGAAGCTTTTGCCGTAGTTAGGGAAGCTTCTTGGAGAGTGCTCGGCATGAAACACTTCCCGGTGCAAATCATCGGCGGCATTATTTTGCATCAAGGCAGAATTGCGGAGATGAAGACAGGGGAAGGTAAGACCTTGGTTGCCACTCTTCCATCATACTTAAACGCCATTACAGGGGAAGGAGTTCACGTCGTTACCGTAAACGACTACCTGGCACAGAGAGATAAGGACTGGATGGGCAAGGTTCACGAGTTCTTGGGCCTTACTGTAGGATGTATTATTCACGACATGGACAATGATGACAGAAAGGCCGCTTACAATGCGGACATTACTTACGGGACCAACAACGAGTTCGGTTTCGACTATCTTCGTGACAACATGGTTATTTACAAAGAAAACATGGTACAAAGGCCGCTTAACTATTGTATCGTGGACGAAGTTGACTCAATTTTAATTGACGAGGCAAGGACACCTCTTATTATTTCAGGTGTGGGAGACGAATCCACGGACCTATACATTCGCACCAAGGACTTTGTAAACACTCTTTCTTTCAGAGTGAAGACTGAAGAAGAACAGGGTATGGAAAGATTTAATCGTGAATTTGAAGAAGAAGATGTAGATTTTATTGTAAATGAAAAGGACAAGACTTCCGTACTTACTGACAAGGGTATTGCAAAGGCGGAAAGATATTTCGGTCTTGAAAACTTTTCCGATGCGGACAACATGGAGATTGCTCATCATATTAACCAGGCTTTAAAGGCCAAGGGCAATATGAAGAGAGACATAGACTACGTTGTGGAAGACGGGGAAGTTATAATTGTCGACGAATTTACAGGCAGACTTATGTACGGCAGAAGATACTCGGAAGGTTTGCACCAAGCTATTGAAGCCAAGGAAGGTTTGGAAGTTCAATCCGAATCTAAAACCCTTGCCACAATTACATTCCAAAACTATTTCAGAATGTACAAAAAGCTTGCCGGCATGACAGGTACCGCAATGACGGAAGACGAAGAATTTAGAGATATTTACAACATTGACGTGGTGGAAATACCGACCAACAAGCCTGTTATAAGAGACGACGGAAACGACGTAATATATGCCACGGAAAAAGGCAAGTTCGACGCCGTAACCGAGGACATAAAGGCATGTCACGAAAAGGGACAACCTGTCCTTGTAGGTACTGTTTCCGTAGAAAAGTCTGAAGAGCTTTCAAGTCACTTGAAAAAAGCGGGCATTAAGCACCAAGTCCTAAACGCCAAGAGACATAAACAGGAATCTGAAATCGTAGCACAGGCGGGCAGACTTGGAGCAGTTACAATTGCAACCAACATGGCAGGCCGTGGTACGGATATTGTACTTGGAGGTAACCCTGAGTACATGGCAAATGTGGAAATGCAAAAGAAAAATTTGCCGGAAGAAGTATTTGAACAAATTGACTCTTACAACCAAACTGACGACAAGGAAATTTTGGCTGCAAGGGAAGAATATCAAAAGCTTGTAGAAAAGTTTAAACAAGAGACTAAGGAAGAAGCAAAGCAAGTTATAGACGCAGGGGGACTTCACATAATCGGCACTGAAAGACACGAATCTCGAAGAATTGACAACCAACTTCGCGGTCGTTCAGGTAGACAGGGAGACCCGGGCAGCACCAGATTTTATATTTCGGCGGAAGACGATTTAATAAGACTTTTTGCCGGGGACAGATTTAAACAAGTCCTTGACAAGACCAACCACCCTGATGACGAGCCTATTGACAGCTCCGTCCTCACCAGATTAATTGAATCGGCACAGAGAAAAGTTGAAGGCAACAACTTCTCTATCAGAAAGAACGTCCTACAATACGACGACGTTATGAACAAGCAAAGGGAAGTAATCTATGCCGAACGTAAAAAAGTTTTGGAAGGGGAAGATTTAAGCGATGATATTAAGGCCATGATTGAGTCCATAATCGAAAACAACCTTAACTTCTACCAAAAATCAGATGACCACGGCAACACTCACATTGACTACGAAGGACTTATTAACTTCGGAAGAGATGAGTTTGACTTTGACCCTGAAGCTTTAAAAGAATTACAAGGCAAGGATTTGGATACGATAAAAAATAAATTCAGAGAACTTGCCAAGGCGAAGTACGAAGAAAAAGAAAAAGACTTCGGCGACAAGTTTAAAGAAGTGGAAAGAGTCGTTCTTTTGAGAAACGTAGACTCAAAGTGGATGGATCACATAGATGCAATGGACCAACTGCGAAAGGGAATAGGCCTTCGCGCCGTGGGACAAACGGACCCGGTAAGAGCCTATGCCGAAGAAGGCTTTGACATGTTTGAAGAGATGAACGAGTCCATAAGAGAAGACACGGTCAAGATGCTTTACCACGTTTACAATCCTGACAACATTCAAAGAAAGAAAGTTGCCAAGGAAGTGAACACGGTAAATCCTGACACGGGCAAAAAAACTCCCTATGTGAGAAAGAAAGAAAAGATCGGCAGAAACGACCCCTGTCCATGTGGCAGCGGCAAGAAATATAAAAACTGTCACGGCAGAAATGTATAAAAATAATGAGGATGTTTCATGTGAAGCATCCTTTTTTTATTAAGGGCAGGGGGCACTTTAATAATTGGTTTATATGTTATATAATTATCACTAAGGGTAAGAAATCCATAGGAATGACTTTAGTGGGTTTCAAATTAATTCATTCACACAATGAATTTTACAATTCTAATTCGGGGGGAATACCAATGTTAATGACAAATTTTTTACAACAAAGACGTTCTTCAAGAGAGTTTCAAGACAGAACCTTGGGTAGAGACAAGCTTGAACTATCTAAAAAAATCATAGAAGGCCTTGAAGCTGAAAAAGAAAATGCACAAATTTTCTTCAGACTTTATGAAAACGGCACACCCATTTACGACGCACTAAAGGGCAAGGCAGGCTATTCAGGCACAATGATCAAAGCCCCAATATATGTAGCAATGGGACTTAAAGACGACGAACCTCTTACCAAGCTTCAAGCAGGATATGCACTTGAAAAATTTAACTCCAAAATTTCAAACGAAGGAGTTAAGACTTGCTGGGTAACAGTAACACAAGTAGCACCTGAAGTTAAAAAAGCAATCTTCGGCGAAATGGGTGAACACGTAAGCTATGTAATTGCAATGGGACTTCCCAAGGAACAAAAACTTTTCACACCGGAAGTAGTAAGTGCAAGAAAGCCAATAGACGAATTTGTATATTCAGGCAGCTTTAGAAAAGTTGCAAAGGCAGATGAACTTGAAAACTTAGGACTATTTGACCTGTTCTCATCCATCAGATTTGCACCGTCACACAGAAACTCACAACCATGGGTATTTGTAATTAAAGACAGCGAAGTATATATTTATACAATAAACAACAGAGAAGTAAAGAGAAACTTGGTAGACCTTGGCGTAATCATGTACTACTTTGAAGAAATGCTGAAAGAATTCGGCGCATCAAATAAGTGGGAAATACTTCCTTTCGAAGAAGAAGAAGGATACTTAAAAGTAGCTAAAATAAGATTATAAAAAAACATTTACGAAATATAACCTCTCGGCAAAGAATGTCGGGAGGTTTTTTGATAAGAGACAGATGGCCACTACATGCTTTACCTTGACAAATAAATAAAGCGAGTGTTAAATATAAGTAGAATATAGTATATGTCAAAGATTTTTAGAATTAATTTTGCAACCGGGGGTGCCACATGAAAAAATATAAAAAGGCAGCAACATTACTCAGTGTGCTTTTAGTATTGCTTTCCACTGTTGTATATTTAAATGCAAAAGAAAAAGATTTGAATGTAGAGTACACCGATTTTAAATATGTTACAAGGGACTACAACCCTAAAGCTGTCCACATTGCATATAATAAGACCGACTCCAAGGAAGAAGCATCTGTCATTGACAACAAGACAGGGGATGTACTTGAGACAATGACTGTGACCAAATTAAAAGAGAGGGGCAATACTTACCCCTATATGTTTACAAGGTCTAAGGTCTTAGGCGGCACAACGGTAGATTTTAATGTATTGGTTGAGTTATACGAGAAGGGATCATTTAGACAAATTAACAGCTATCAAAGTTCATATTTAGGTGTAAAAAAATCTGTGACACGTACATATATTGAAGATTCCAACACAAATGTATGGAGCCCTAAGGGATATCCATCTGTAGAATTATTTTACGCCTATAACTGCTCCCTTAATGCTGAAGTATATACAGGAGATGATGCTTCAGTAGTTTCAGATTTACTTGATGGCGGATTTAATGAAATGTATACCGACGGCAACAAAATATACTTTAGTCAAATACTAAACTCAGTAGGAACAATAAAACTTTATTGAGTGCAGTTCAAAATTTTATATAGGAAATAAAAAACCGAAGTCTTTACTTCGGTTTAATTTTTTATGCATTAAGGACTCTTTCCAATATTTCAAAGTACTCTTCTTCTTTGTCATATAGTGCGCTGTGTCCCGCGTCTTTTATTATATTGAGTTCCGCTTGGTCTTTGAAGTAATTTTTTGCTTCCTTTGCAAGTTCTACACTTACTACCATGTCTTTTTCCCCGTGGATTATATATACAGGGCATTTTATTTTGTCAATTATTCCCGAGCCGTCCACCGCTCCGTTGTTGTCGTGAGTGATGTTAAAGTTTGCAAGGGAGTAGACCACATCTACAAGGCATCTTTGTTTCATTATGCCGTCTAAATATTTTTCGTATTCTTCTTCCGGGGGTTGATGCAAGTTAAAGATAACTGCATTCCAAACTTGTTTTAAAAATTCTCTGTTGCTTGATTCAAATGCCGCAAGTACAGGAAGTACTGACACGGGATCTTTTTCGATGTCTTCTCTTAAGTGTACTCTCTCTGATAAAATCGGTTTGAATTCTTCGTCATATTTGTACATGTTGTAGCCTTTTAGTCCTACTGAGTCAAGTAGTATTATGGATTTAACTTTTTCAGGGCTCATTGCCGCAAGTTCCATGGCCACGCCGCCGCCTGTACTCCAACCCAAGACCGTTGCGTCTTTTATTCCCATGGCGTCCATAAACAGATCCACATCTACGGCAAAGTCCTTTAAGGAGTTTTTGCTCTTGTTGTATGTTGAGTCGCCGAAGCCTATCATGTCTATTGCATATACTGTGGCTTCTTTTTCAAACCTTTCAATTGTCCTGTTAAAAAAAACTGACGAGCTTTGGTTGCCGTGAATTAAAAATAATATTTTTTCTCCTGTGCCTGATTTTCTGTAGGCCATTGTTTCTCCGTTGGGAAGAGGTTGTTTTAATACTTTGTAATCTTTCATAATGCCTCCTTATTATTACTATACCCATTTAAAGCCAAATGATGTTTATGTGGTATAATTGATTACATATTAGGAGGATTGTATGAATTTCCACAACAAAAATAATTTGTCCCTGTTGGCTGACTTTTACGAGTTCACCATGGGCAACGGATACTTTGAATCCGGCAAAAAAGATGAGATCTGTTATTTCGATATGTTTTACAGATCGGCTCCTGACAATGCGACTTATGCAATTATCGCAGGCTTGGAGCAGGTTATTGAGTACTTTGAAAATTTAAGTTTTTCAGAGGAAGATATTGAGTTTTTACGCGGCAAAAAACTTTTTTCCGAAGAGTTTTTAGACTACCTTGCGAATTTTAAATTCGAATGTGATGTGTGGGCAATGCCTGAAGGCACAGTTGCATTTCCAAGTGAGCCCATACTTATTGTGAGAGGCCCGGCTATTCAAGCTCAAATGCTTGAGACAATGGTTCTTCTTACAATAAATCACCAATCTCTTGTGGCAACTAAAGCCAATAGAATTGTTCGCGCCGCAAAGGGAAGACCTGTTTCCGAATTCGGATCACGTAGAGCCCAAGGCTATTCAGGCGCCAATGAAGGAGCAAGAGCGGCGTACATCGGCGGTTGTGTCGGCACTGCAAATACTTTGGCAGAAAAAATTTACGGCGTACCTGCCTTAGGTACTATGGCTCACTCATGGGTTCAAATGTTCCCATCTGAAATTGACGCCTTTAGAGCCTATGCAAGGACTTATCCCGACAGCTGCACATTTTTGGTAGACACTTACAACACTTTAAAAGAAGGTGTGCCAAATGCCATTAAAGTCTTTGACGAAGAGGTTGTGCCAAAGGGATTCAGACCTGTTGCCGTTAGAATTGACTCGGGAGACATTGCCTATCTTTCCAAAAAGACCAGGGAAATGCTTGATGCAGCAGGCTATGAAGATGTAAAGATTATGGCTTCAAACTCTCTTGACGAATACACTATTGAAAATTTATTTATGCAAGGGGCAAAGATCGACCTTTTCGGCGTTGGAGAAAGACTTATTACTTCCAAGTCAAGTCCCGTATTCGGAGGCGTGTACAAACTTACCGCCGTTGAAGAAGAGGGTAAAATTGTGCCGAAGATTAAAATTTCTGAAAATATTACAAAGATTACAAACCCGGGCTTTAAAAATCTCTACAGATTTTACGACAAGGACAGCGGCAAAGCTCTTGCAGACCTTATTACTTTAAACAATGAAGAGATTTCGGACAGCGAACCTATTGAAATTTTCCACCCTGTCTACACTTGGAAGAGAAAGATTATAGAAAATTACAGAGCGGAAAAACTCTTGGTTCAAATTTACGACAAGGGCAAGTTGGTTTACGATCCGCCGGCTTTGGACAACATTAAGAAGAGAGCGGAACAACAATTAGACAGTCTATGGGAAGAAATGAAACGTCTTGATAATCCGCAAGAGTATATTGTGGACTTGTCCTACGATTTGTGGAAGCTTAAGAACGACCTTTTGGCTGAACACGGCAGAAGTTACAAGGGCAAAAAATTATAAGTAAAAAAGTTTTAAAATATTTTTAAAATATATGTTTTGTTTACGTTTTCCCGGGTATAATAAGAATACCAAGATTATTCTTGGGAACAGATGCTTGACAATTTCATCCAACTATAGATTTACTTTTCGATTAATTTCGTTTAAATAGATCTTCAAAATCGGTCGAATGACCTTTAGTTAGATAATATTTAGAATGAGTATCCTTAAGAGCCTTGGATCGATGGATGACATCATCGGGGCTTAGACGTTTAGAGAGAAATTAAAGTAATTTAGTTTGTCATTCGAGTACAGCTTGCTTTTAGAGTTGGAAGCGAGAACAACTGCAGGAGAATTGCAAAGTAAATTAAGAGAGGAAGGATTTAATTAGTGATTGAACCAAAACATTTCGGTTGGATGAATTGCTCAAGTAATTATTGAAAGAGAATGAGTTTATTATAATTTCATTCTCTTTTTTTGTTGCCTAAAAGGGGTGTTCTAAATGCAATGGCCTGTCATTTGTGCTATGATTTCCATAGAGGTGATTAAATGTACAAGATGGTGGCCTTCGATTTGGACGGCACTCTTTTAAATGATAAAAAACAAATTTCGGAAGAACATCAAAAGCTTATGAAGAAAATAAATGATGACTTTGTCTTCACCATTTCAACAGGGAGAAGATATTATTCCGCAAAGGAATTTATCGCGCCTATAATAGATGACCTTACTATTATTTGTAACAACGGAGCCTTAATCAAGAGTTTTAAAGACGACAGAACTCACAGCTCTCACTTTTTAAACTACGATCTTCTCACAAAGATTTATGAAAAAATACATTCCAACAAATTAAATGCTTTAATAGCAATTGACAACGAAAAGTATGACGTGGCAGGAGTGAAAGACTCATACACTATTACAGGACCTGACAAGAGATACTACGGCGACAGACTGAAGCTCATTGACGACCTTAAAGATATAGAGGGGGAAAGTATTATCTCCGTAATTGTCCATGGCATGAAGGATGATTTAATAGCTCTTAGAGAAAGTTTGGAAGAAGACTTTCCCGAGGACTTTAACATATATCTTATGAAGATTCCCGGCGCGGAAATTTATATTTTGGAAATTCACGAAAGACACTGCTCCAAGTGGAAGAGTGTTGTGGAATACGCCGAGACCTTGGGCATAAAACCTGAGGAAATAATTTGTGTCGGCGACTCGCAAAACGACAGGGAAATGATTGAACACGCAGGCCTTGGCATTGCAATGGTAAATGCCTTGGATGAGATAAAAGAAATTGCAGACGTGGTGACGGAGTTTGACAACAACGACGGCGGCGCACTTATTGAGGCTTTAAAGCACTTGTATTAGGAGGACATATGGGACTTAATATTAACTGGTATCCCGGTCACATGAAGAAGACTCATGAGGCCATTAAAAAGAATTTGTCTTTAGTAGATTTTGTAATAGAAATAATTGATGCAAGAATACCTCTTTCAAGTTCCAACCCCATGATACAGGACGCACTTGAAGGCAAGCCGAAACTTATTTTGTTAAACAAGTCGGACCTTGCAGATGAGAAAGCGACAGAGGAGTGGGTGAGATATTTTTCAAAAGGGGACACTCTTGCAATACCCTACAACTCCCTTTCAAACAAAAACATTAACAAAATTGTAAAGGCGGCTGAGGCTCTTATGAAGGACAAGGTCACGAAACAAAGTGAAAAGGGACTTAATACGGGAAGCTTCAACGCCATGGTTGTAGGCATTCCCAATGTGGGAAAGAGCACTTTTATAAATAACATTTCAGGGAAGCGAGCACTTAAAGTGGGCAATCGTCCCGGAGTTACAAAGGTAAATCAGTGGCTCCGTATTCACGAAAAATTAAATCTTTTAGACACGCCGGGAGTACTTTGGCCCAAGTTTGAAAAAGAAGAGGCTTTAAATTTGGCTTTTACCGGCGCTATTAAAGACGAAATAATGGACGTGGAGACCTTGGCTTTAAAATTAATTGAAAGACTTAATTCAATTGACGAAAATATTTTGGCTGAGAGATACGGAGTGGAAAAAGGTCTTACGGCTTTGCAGTCTATGGAAGAAATCGGCAGAAAAAGGGGAGCCCTTATGAAGTTCGGCGAAGTGGACTACACAAAAGTTGCGGGCATCGTCCTGGACGAATTCAGAAAAGGCACCTTGGGAAGAATTACACTGGAGCAATGTAATGGAAAGTTATGAACTTGATTATATAAAACAGGGCTATAAATTAATTGCGGGAATTGACGAAGTGGGCCGCGGACCACTCTTCGGTGACGTGGTGGCATGTGCCGTTATTATGCCCACCGACAGACGCATCGAAGGAGTGAAGGACTCGAAAAAACTTTCTGAAAAGAAACGTGAGGCCTTTTACGACGAAATACTTCACACCGCATTTGCAGTTGGAATCGGCAGAGTTTCAGCCAAGGTCATTGACGAGATAAACATTAAAAACGCCACACATCTTGCAATGGAAAAGGCGGTTTTAAATCTCACAAACGACCAGGGGATGAAAATTGTGCCGGATCTTCTCTTAATAGATGCGGAAAAAATACATACGGACATTGAACAGGTGGCAATAATAAAAGGGGACGCAAGCTGTTATTCCATTGCCTGCGCCTCAATTGTGGCAAAGGTCTATAGAGACAGTATGTGCAAGAAGTGGGCGGAGCTCTATCCCGACTACGGCATTGAAAAGCACAAGGGCTACGGCACGGAAGCTCATCGCAAGGCCATTAAGGAGTACGGCCCTACGCCCATGCACAGAATGACTTTTTTAAAAAATATATTATGAAAGAAAAAGTTTACGGCAATTTAGGAGAAGATATTGCGGCAAATTATTTAAAAACAAAGGGCTATGAAATTTTATCCAGAAACTTTACAGGACGTGGTTATGAAATAGACATTGTGGCAAGAAATAAGGACTACATAGTCTTTTGCGAAGTAAAGACAAGGAGAAGCCGGTCCTTCGGCAGTGCAGTAGAAGCGGTGGACGACTACAAAATCAAAAATATAGTTTACGGCGCGGAAAATTATATTTACAAAAACAACCTCTACGGCTACGGCATCAGATTTGACGTAATCGAAGTTTATACAAATGAAGGAAAGATAAACCATATAGAAAATGCTTTTGACGGTGGGTGAATATGTATTCTTATGTAAAGACAGTGTCCTTAACTGGACTTGAAGGCGAAATTGTAGATGTGGAATGTGATATATCAAAAGCCGTGCCTCGCATAGTAATTGTGGGACTGCCGGATCAGTCCATTAAAGAGGCGGCGGAGAGAGTGCGTTCCGCAATAAAAAACTCGGGACTTCCCATGCCCAGGGACAAGTGCACCATAAATCTTGCCCCGGCATATTTAAAAAAGGACGGTTCACACATGGACCTTGCCATATGCTGTGCAATTTTGGGAGCCATGGGAGAAGTGCGAGATGACAATGTAAAGGACTTTGTTGTAATAGGCGAGCTCACCCTTGACGGCAGTGTCAATCCTGTGGAAGGGGCTCTACCTATGGTAATTGTTGCAAGGGAAAAAGGCTTTAGAAAAGCAATTGTCCCCTACGGCAACAAAGACGAGTGTGCAGTCTTAAACGACATGGAAATTTACCCCGTGAAAAGTTTAAAAGACTGTGTGGACTTTTTAAATAAAGACGTGGACATCCCCAAGGAAGTTCCCCACATTGAGTACGAAGAAGAAGAGTACCGGGTAGACTTTAAAGACATAAAGGGACAGAAAAATTTAAAAAGGGCAATGGAAATAGCTGCGGCGGGCGCCCACAATTTAATAATGATAGGACCACCCGGCAGCGGCAAGAGTATGGCGGCATCAAGAATGCCTACAATACTTCCGCCTTTGGAATTTGAAGAGTCAATAGAAGTTACGAAAATCTATTCCATATCGGGACTTATGATGGGCAAGGGCCTTATAACCAAGAGACCCTTCAGAAGCCCGCACCACACCTCGTCGAGGGTGTCGCTAATAGGCGGCGGACAAATACCCAAGCCCGGTGAAATATCCTTGGCACACAAGGGCGTGTTATTTTTAGACGAGTTGCCTGAGTTTGACAAAAATGTAATTGAAGTACTACGTCAGCCAATGGAAAAAAAGTCCGTAGACATAGCAAGAGTGCGTGCAAGTTTGTCCTATCCTGCAAACTTCATCTTAATCGCGGCTATGAACCCCTGCCCATGCGGATACTACCTTGACAGTAAACACGAATGTACATGTACCCCCACCCAAGTGGAAAGATACCTTGCCAAAGTTTCTCACCCATTACTTGACAGAATTGATCTTCATGTAGAGATAAGTCCTGTGGAATTTGAAGACATATCATCCAAGTCCACGGAAGAGTCCTCAAAAGATATAAGAAAGAGGGTAATAGCGGCAAGACAAATCCAGTACGACAGGTACAAGGGCGAAAAGTTTATGACCAACGCCGACATACCGGACAACAAACTTCAAAAGTATGCGCCTTTATCCAAGGAAGTAATGGACATAATAAAGGTGGCATTTGACAGATACGGTTTCTCCGCAAGGACTCACAATAAGATTGTAAAGATAGCACGAACCATAGCCGACCTTGACGGAGCGGAAAATATAAACACCTCACATATTTTGGAGGCAATAAGATATCGCACCTCGGCACAAAAATATTGGAAAAAATAATTTGTAAATTTAGACTGATAACATAAGGAGGGCATATGAACACTGCTATTGATGTAAGAGGTTGTGACGTCTATGATGTGGTTGAACTTTTATAACGGGAAGGCATTGCCTGCAGACCCGGTTCATACTGCGTCTATGTCTACAGCGAAGATGCGGTTTTGGCTGAGAGCATTATAAGAGATGCCGGATACTATTGTCTGCTATTGTAGATGTATGGCAAATTAAATATAATTTATAAATTAGAGCCTATAGAGGCTCTTTTTTTCTTTGCCTTCCAAAATTATTTCAAATTAAAATTAATAACTGCCGTAAAATTTAATAAAAATATTTTTCCGTTGAGATAAATTTAATTTATTTAAAAATTCACACTTGTCAGGGAGGCGCACAGCAAACGTTTACAAAAGTCGTTGACAAATTTTTAACTATATAATATATTCTAAATATATACTGAACGCTATTCACAATATAAGTTTATCTACATCAAAGAATTGTAATTCAAGTATTGAAATTATTTTTTAATCAAAGAAATTTATTTCGTATCTTAAAGGGGGATTTATAAAAGTGGACAGAATAAAAATTATAGAAGTTAAAGAAAGCGTTTTTGCAAACAATGATGAGAGGGCTGAAAAACTTCGCGATGAGTTAAGAGCAACAGGAAGCTTCTTGTTAAATGTAATGTCAAGTCCCGGATCGGGAAAGACTACTTTTTTAACGAGACTTATTAAAGATATTGAAGACGAGTACAAAATTGCCGTTATGGAAGCGGACATTGACGGGGATGTTGATGCCCACCGAATACTTAATGAAACGAAAGCCGAAGCCATTCAACTCCACACAGGCGGCATGTGTCACTTGGATGCAGACATGGTGAGAGAAGGGCTGGACGAAATTGATCCGGGCCGTTTTGACCTGATCTTTTTGGAAAATGTGGGAAATTTAGTTTGCCCTGCGGAATTTGACACGGGAGCAAGTATGAACGGCGTTATTCTTTCCGTGCCGGAGGGAGATGACAAGCCTTTAAAATATCCGCTGATGTTCCAAGAGGCGGATGTAGTTTTTGTAAGTAAAATCGACGTGCTGCCATATTTTGACTTTGATTTGGAAAAATTTAAGAAGAATTTACAAGATAGAAATCCCGACTGCCAAGTGATTCCCGTCTCAGCTGTAACAAGTGAAGGCATGGAAGATGCAAGAGCTTGGCTAGTGGAGGCGATAAATAATTGGAGAGGAGTATAGTATGGAACAATATAAAAGGCATAGATCCAAGTACCAAGGCGAAAAAGATAAAAAAGAAAATTTTGCCAAACTAGGCAGAAAAATTACAGACGTTGCCGCTCATAAGCTAAAGGGTGTCACGACCGACGACCCGGAATATTGGGGACTGAGGGAAGTTTTAACCGATGAAATGGTAGACCTTGCAAACTTAATGAAGTTAAGAGAGTGGTACACCCTTGACGAAGTGAGAAAACTTGCTCCCGATGTTGAGCCTACAAGAGTATATGAACTTTTGGAAGAAATGTCCTACATAGGCATTATAGAATTTGACTACGGCGACAACTACGACCACTACGGAGAATTAAAAGACAGGCCGAGGATAAAACGCTATCGCATTCCATTCTTCGTGCCGGGATCTGCTGAACTGTTCAACTCTTCAGTGGACAGAATTGAAAAAAATCCGGCTGTGGCAAACTTTTTTGAAAGAATGACCTTTATACCTCTTCAAGGTGTGACTCAAATGATTCCTCCGGGAGGAGCGGGAGTCGGCATGCACGTAATCCCTGTGGAGCAGGCAATCGGATTTGAAAATGAATCAGTGGACTTGGAAGAGATATCCTACTGGCTTAAAAAATACGACGGCCATATTTCAGCAGGCATATGTTCCTGTAGAGCATCTATGAGAATGTTGGGGGAACCATGTGCCGACGATCACCGCAACTGGTGCATTCAACTTGGAGACATGGCGGACTATACTGTGGAGACAGGTCGTGCAAAATACATAACAAAGGACGAAGCTTTGGAAATATTAAAAATTGCGGAAGAAAACGGATTCGTCCATCAGATTACAAATATTGACGGGGAAAATAAAATCTTCGACATTTGTAACTGTGACGTAAAAATTTGCCACGCCCTTAGAACTTCACTTCTTTTCAACACGCCCAATATGTCTCGCAGCGCCTATACTTCAAAGGTAAAACCTGAAAATTGTGTAGCATGTGGTGCTTGTGTTGAGATTTGTCCTTCAGGAGCGGTAAAACTTGGACAAAAGCTGTGCAGAAAAGACGGCACACCTCAGGAATATCCTACAGCGGTACTTCCCGACACAGTTAAGTGGGGCAAGTACGCTTGGGACGAAAATTACAGAGACACACCCAGGATGATTTCAACTTACGAGACGGGAACGGCACCATGTAAGGCAGCCTGTCCGGCGCATATTTCCATTCAAGGCTATTTGCAAAAGGCCAAGGAAGGCAAGTATGACGAAGCTCTTGCAGTAATCAAAAGATCAAATCCATTCCCTGCAGTTTGCGGACGTGTATGTAACAAGCCCTGTGAAGATGCTTGCACGAGAGGAACGGTAGACGATGCGGTGTCAATAGATGCGGTTAAAAAGTTTGTGTCCGATTGGGAAATAGATCAAGACAACAGATATGTGCCTCCAAAGATTGTGCCCTCCACTTTTGGAAAATTTGAAGAAAAAATTGCAATTATCGGTGGCGGACCGGCGGGACTTACCTGTGCATATTACTTGGCACAATTAGGCTACACTCCCACAGTATTTGAAAAGAACGACAAGCCCGGCGGTATGATGACCTACGGCATCCCGGCATACAAATTGGAAAAAGATGTAATTGATGCCGAAATAGATGTAATTCGTCAGTTGGGCGTAGAGATAAAGACCAATTGCCAAGTAGGTAAGGACATAACCTTAGACGAATTAAGAGCACAAGGCTATAAGGCTTTTTACATAGCAATAGGCTGCCAAGGCGGAAGGCGCCCGGGAGTATTAAACGACGACGCACCGGGAACCGAGATAGCTGTAGACTACTTAAAGGATTCATTGGACAATAATTACGAAACTTATGAAGGCAAAGTCGTGGTAATAGGCGGCGGCAACGTTGCAATTGACTGTGCCATGACTGCATCACGACGAGGAGCGTCGGAAGTTTCCATGATCTCTTTGGAAAGCAGAGAAGAAATGCCTGCAGGTGAAGGTGAAATTGACGAAGCCAAAACAGACGGCGTAAATATTATAAACTCTTGGGGACCCAAGGAAGTTCTCTTAGATGACAAGGGTCATGTAAAAGGCATAGTATTAAAACGCTGTACTCAAGTTATGGATCCTGAGACAAAGGCCTTCAGTCCAAAATTTGTGGAAGATGAAACTTTGACAATAGACTGTGATTTAATAGTATTTGCCATAGGTCAAACAATACTATGGGACGGACTGTTAGACGGCAGCAAAGTCGAATTCCATCACGGCAACTACCCGATGGCTGACGACTTTACATTCCAAACGGCACAAAAAGATGTATTTGTCGGCGGAGATAACTTTACAGGACCTAAATTTGTAATAGATGCAGTGGCTCAAGGCCATTATGCGGCAGAGTCCTTACATCGCTATGCACAGAAAGCGGACATGACAATCGGCCGTGACAGACACAATTACAAACCCTTTGACACGGAAGACATAACAATTCCCGACACCTATGACCGTGCGGGAAGACAAGATGAAGTCGAAGACCCGGACGTAATCAGTAGATTTAAAGAATCAAAGATTACATTGACGGTCGCGATACAGGTGGATGGCATCGAAGTCACATTTGAGTGTGCAAAGTCCGCAGCCGATACACTTGTTGGGGTCCACTCGTGCA
>CABTXP010000010.1 GCA_902488815.1 uncultured Eubacteriales bacterium
CGTGCGGGAAGACAAGATGAAGTCGAAGACCCGGACGTAATCAGTAGATTTAAAGAATCAAAGATTACATTGACGGAAGCTCAAGTACGAGAAGAAGCGGGACGTTGCTTGAGTTGCGGAGCTGCACGAGTGGACCCCAACAAGTGTATCGGCTGCGGACTTTGCACACTCAAATGTGACTTCGATGCCATCCACCTGTATCGCGACCGTCCGGAAATGACTCGCATGATCAGAACGGAAGACAAATTTAAGTTGATACTTCCATACCAATTAAAGCGCGGATTTAAAATTTTAGCCAATGCGGGAACAAAGGAAGCTCGCGAGATGAGAGCGAAGCGTAAGAAGTTCAAGAGAGAAATGGAAGAATTCAACAAGCAAAATCCCAACACGGGCAACAAAGTAGTCTTTGGAGAGTCTGAAGATGCATGAGCTTGGAATAGTTCTTCATTTTATTGACAAGGTGGAAGAAGTAGCGAAAAAGAACGGAGCCGAAAAAGTAGTAAGCGCAACCCTGGAAGTGGGAGAAGTATCTACAATTGTCCCGGAATACTTCAAGGACTGCTACGACTGGGCAATAAAAAAGACGGAATACATGAAGGAATGTAAGTTGAATCTCATAGTGGTAAGCGCTCTGTCATATTGCAAGGACTGCGACGAAACATATGAGACGACAAAGTACGGCAAAAAATGTCCCCACTGCGGCAGCTATAACACCTATTTAATTTCAGGAGATCAGGTGTTTATTCGGGACTTGAAAGTCGTGTAGATAATTTGTATAGCCAAAGATATTAAGATTATCCTTTATGATTTATAATATAATAAGCGCCGAAGAGGTGGACCCTTTTGTGACTCGCCGAGTCGGCGCTATATTTTTAAAAATTTAGAGGAAGGAATAAAATGATAGATCAAAAAACGAAAGAAGAATTGTGGCAAGCATGTATATTTTTTCACGGACATTCCTGCCCCGGCCTTGCTGTGGGATTTGCAGCGGCAATATATGGAGCGGAGCTTATGGGCATTGACCTAAGACCTGAAGGCAGATCACAAATTGCAGACGAAGAGATAGTAATCATATCTGAAAACGATGCTTGCGGTATAGATGCACTACAGCGCATACTCTCCACAACTGTGGGCAAGGGCAATCTCCTCTTTCACATCACAGGCAAGTCGGCATATTCATTTTACAAGAGAAAGACAGGAGAATCATTTCGCCTGGTGCTGAAGCCCTACGAAAGAGACATGAACAGAAGTGAAAAGGGGGAGTATCTTTTGACAACACCGGGCAAGGACCTCTTTGAAGTAAAAGAAACAACCATACCTATACCTTCCAAGGCAAAAGTGTTTCACTCATACATCTGCGAGACCTGTCACGAAAAGACCGGAGAACATTGGATAAGAATTCAGGACGGCAAAAAAGTCTGTCTTGATTGCTTTGAGAAATATAGGACACTTGAAATTTAAAACAAAATAAACATTCAACTTCCTCGATACAAGGGGAAGTTTTTTTATTAAATAATTATCTTACAAGTTATTAAATGGAGGCTTTATTTGGCCAAGTTAAGTAATAATAAGATATAATTAACTAAAGGCGAGTTCTCTTGCCTTAATAAATTCAGAATATAGTTATAAGCGACAATAAATAGAAGCAATATAAGGGAGGACATTATGAAAAGAATTTCAGGAGACAAAGTTATTTATGAATTTACAGAAAATTTGACGCCGGTGGAAACAGTTAAAAGCGGAGAGACTGTAATATTTGAAGCTAACGACTGCTTCTACCAACAACTTAGAAAGGACGGTGCCACTATTGAAGACGTCAACATGGCTCGCGTAAATCCCGCAACAGGACCTGTTGAAGTAGAAGGGGCAGAGCTGGGAGACCTTTTGGCTGTCACCATTGAAAAGATAGACCTTGATGATTTCGGCACTGCCCTATGCGAACCGGGACATGGGTTGCTTGGACCTCTTAAATTTGACAGAGCTCAAAGGGACATTCCAATCAAAGAAGGATATGCAATCTTTTCCGATGAAATAAAAATCCCACTTAACCCAATGGTAGGTGTAATCGGTGTGGCATCGAAAGCAGGCAACGGGTCATGGCAAAATGCAGTACCTTGGAAACACGGCGGCAACATGGACACCACTAAGATTAAAGAAGGATCCACCCTGTACCTTCCTGTGGGACAAGAAGGGGCGATGTTTGCTTTAGGCGACTGCCACGCATGTATGGGAGACGGGGAGATGTCCTTTGCGGCATTGGAAACCAAGGGCGATGTAAAGGTAAGCTTTAAGCTCATTAAGAACAAAGGAAAAGATGTAGAGTGGCCTTTCGTCGAATATGATGACAAGATCTCATTTATCGTATCGGCAAAGACCAGAGACGAAGCATCCTTTAAAGCTGCAGAAGTTGCGATCAATCACATTGCGAAGGCTCTTAACATATCATTTGAAGAATCCTATATATTAGGCTCATTGGCAGTGGATATAGAAGTGTCTCAACTGGTAAATCCAATGAAGACCTACCGCGCAACCATATCAAAAGAAGTGCTGAGTTTAGAAAAATTACTCAACTCTCTATAAATTATAATCCTTAATTAAATACAACAATCAAACCGTAGTTCATGCTACGGTTTTTTGTAAATTTAAATATAATTATTTGATTAATTTACCTTTCAACAATGTAAAACAAAGACCGATGAGGCAAGAGAGATAAGGTATTACGACAGAGCAAACTTTATCTTAATCGTTACAATGAATCCTTGCCAATCCGGATACTGACGTGACAAATCATGAATTTGTAAAAGAATTAGCTAATCATTAAGACATTTTTAATCGAAAGCAATAGTAAGCAAATTAAATAAACATTGAAGTATTGAAGATAACAATTCTATGAATGCTCTTGGCTTGAATGATTTTGTATTGCTATTGTTCCGAATACAGAATACAATATTATAAAATGCTAGTAAAATTAAGGAAGTGATTAAATTGGGATTCATGTCTACCAATGAAGCGGCAAGCAAGTGGGACATTTCGCAAAGAAGAGTTGCAGTTCTCTGTTCAGAAAATAGAATATCAGGAGCAACAAAAGTCGGAAATATTTGGATAATTCCACGTGATGCGAAAAAACCGATTGATGCAAGAAGTTTAAGATATAAAGAGCAATCAAAAACATCAGTTAAACCGTTTTTAAAATGGGCAGGTGGAAAGGGTCAGCTTTTAAATAAAATTCGAAAATATTATCCTTTTGAAGATGAAAACATAACAAAGTATGCAGAGCCTTTTGTAGGTGGCGGAGCAGTATTATTTGATATTTTAAATGAATATGATTTAAAAGAAGTTTATATCAGCGACATCAACGCAGAGTTAATAAATACATACAAAGTTATTCGAGACGACTCAGAACAGCTTATAGAATTACTTGAAAAATACCAGGGAGAATATGTGCCTTTAAATAAAGAAAAAAGAAAAATTTATTACTATGACAAGAGAGATAAATTCAACGGATTAATTGTAGGTGTTAATGAAGATATAAATATTAAGAAAGCGGCATTGATGATATTTTTAAATAAGACGTGCTTTAACGGTCTTTATCGCGTGAATAAAAAAGGACTTTTTAACGTACCTGTGGGTGCATACAAAAACCCCTTGATTTGCGATGAAAAAAATTTAATTGCTGTATCAGAAAAATTACAAAATGTAGAAATAATTTGTGGAGATTATAAAGATTCAGAAAAATTTATCGATAAAAATACATTTGTGTACTTCGATCCGCCATATCGACCTCTAACGGAAACGGCAAGTTTTACAGCCTACACCAAAAATGTTTTCGATGATAGTGAACAAATAAAGCTTGCAAATTATGTAGAATGTATTAATAAAAAGGGAGCAAAGGTTCTTGTAAGTAATTCCGATCCGAAAAATTCAAATGGTGAAGATGAGTTTTTTGACGAAATTTATTCCGATTTTAATATTAAAAGAGTTTCGGCGACACGTATGATTAACAGCAAAGCTGAAGACAGAGGAAAGATAAACGAACTACTTATTTCAAATTTTTAAGGAATGATAATTATGGCAAGAGATTTTAACAAATGGATTTTAAGTTTTAAAGAAAGTATAGCAGATTACAATTACTATGTTGATTTTAATAAAATTCACAGAAATGTAGAAGGGATTAAAGTTGAACTCAATATTTTAAACTCTTTAATAGGTTCAGATAATATTGAAGGAGATTTTGAAAAACTTTTAGGAAAATATCCGGAAATTTTAAAGTGTATTCCATTACTATTGGCAGTAAGGTCGAAGGAGATATACGCCATAGATAGGGATGGTGAGTTTTTATATAACTTTACAAGGCCTAATCTAAATGTTGAACAATATAAAATTTTTATGCGCAAAACCGGACTCTTTGATTTAATAGAAAACCACATTATCAATAATCTTGTGGACTACGCAACAGGCGTAGAAACAGGATTAGACTCTAACGGTAGAAAAAATCGCGGCGGACATCTAATGGAAAACTTGGTTGAAAGTTACATTCAAAAAGCCGGATTTATTAAAGATAAAACTTATTTTAAAGAGATGTATATTAATTTGATTTCAGATATGTGGGGAAGTGATTTATCTTTAATATCTAATAATGGGAAGATGGAAAAGCGATTTGATTTTGTAATAAAGACGGAAGATACTATTTATGCCATAGAAACAAATTTTTATCGGGCAGGCGGTAGCAAGTTAAACGAAACGGCTCGAAGCTACAAAAATATAGCTTTAGAATCAAAAGATATAGAAGGTTTTGAGTTTGTTTGGATAACAGATGGCAAAGGATGGTTAAGCGCGAAAAATAATCTTGAAGAAACATTTGATGTTATGGAACACATTTATAATATAAATGATTTGGAAAACGGAGCCATAGAAGAATTTAAAAATTAATCAGTACTATTTGATCTGCAGGAGAGCTTATGAAAAACAAAATAACAAAATGGGAGCCTGAAAATTTTGAACTTGAGATGACTACTCATTGGTCATTTCCTAATCGTGGCGATTGGGCAACACATGATGCAAAATGGAGAGGCAATTGGTCGCCTTATATTCCGAGAAATATCATGTTGAGATACTCAAAAGTAGGCGACACGGTTTTGGATCAATTTGCCGGTGGCGGAACAACTTTAATTGAAGCAAAATTATTGAATCGAAATATAATCGGAGTAGATGTAAATGAAACTGCCCTTTCACGTTGTAGGGAAAAAGTTGACTTTGAACATGAAGGTGCAAATGGAAAAGTCTACATAAGAAAAGGCGATGCTCGAAACTTAAACTTTATACGCGATGAAAGTGTTGACCTTATATGTACTCACCCGCCTTATGCAAATATAATACAGTACAGCGAAGAGATAGATGAAGATTTATCGCGATTAAAAGTTAAAGATTTTCTTAAAGAAATGGAAAGTGTAGCAAAGGAAAGCTACAGAGTTTTAAAAAAAGGTAAATTTTGTGCAGTTCTTATGGGTGACACCCGTCAAAAAGGTTGTATGATACCAATGTCTTTTGACGTAATGAAAATATTCCAAGATGCAGGATTTAAACTTAAAGAACTCATTATAAAGGAGCAGCACAACTGTAGAGCTACAGGATTTTGGAAAACTAACAGCATTAAATATAATTTTTTACTGATTGCGCATGAATATTTATTTGTATTTAGAAAAGATTGATAGCCAATTCAAGTCTTTTAACTAAAAGAAACGACCATACCCTTACTGGCGAGGGCGAAAGTGTTTTTACTCATACATCTGCGAGTTATGTCACGAAAGGCATGTAAACATTGGATCAGAATTAAGGACGTCAAGACGTTGTGAGTAAATTACTTTAAAAAATATAGGACAAAAAATTTAAAAATTAATTAAACTTCCTTAACCCATGAGGAAGTTTTTTTTATTTATTTTCTCTTCTATATTATTCAAAGTTTGATTTGTGTGATAAAGTTAAATAATAATAAGATAATATATAATCGGATGATGAAAGTTGGTGGGCTATGGACTACAGAGATGAGCTTATTGTTTTTTTAAGTTCTTTGGAATTTGAAAATGAAAACATTAAAAGCACCTACGACCTTTTATTTGAGTCGGAGGATTTTTTTAAGATTAAGGACTATGAGGTGAGGGCGCTTTTAAAGTCCAAGTCGGATAAGGTATGTGAGAGAATTTTAAAGTACAGATCTTACGACAGAGTTCAAAAAATTTTGGACATTTGTTACAAGAAGGGAATTAAAATTTCTACGATTAACTCAGATGACTATCCGGAGTCTTTGCACCCCATGGAAAATTCTCCAATGATTCTATATAAAATAGGCGATCTTGATCCAATCGAAAGAGGTGTGGCCATTGTAGGTTCACGCAAGCCTTCTTTATACGGCAAGAACACCGTGGCGACTATTGTAAGAGGCATCAAGGACTTAAATCCTACCATTATAAGCGGCATGGCTTACGGCATTGATGCTCAGGCTCATCTCCAAGCTTTGGATAGTGACTTAAAGACCGTGTGTGTCTTAGGTTGCGGCGTGGATTTTATTTATCCGAAGACCAACAGGCAAATTTATCAAAGAGTGATTGAGTCCGGTGGTCTTATTGTGTCCGAGTATCCCCCTGATTCCAAACCGAGACCTTACAGATTTCCTTTGCGCAATAGAATTATCTCAGGCCTTTCTCACGCCGTCATTGTGGTTGAGGCCAAGGAGAAGAGCGGCTCTTTAATTACGGCTACTATTGCCGCCACTCAAGGAAAGGAAGTTTTTGCCGTGCCCGGTCCTATTAATTCTCCTTTATCTAAGGGGACTAACAAACTCATAAGGGACGGCGCCACAATTTTTACTGACGTGGAAGATTTGCGAGAGGTTTTGCCTTTTGCTGAAGATAAAAATGATGTTGTTCAAATTAATTTGGACATGGAGGAGCTACTAATATATGATTTAATAAAAAGAGGTATACACAATGTGGATTCTCTTTTAATTGAATCGCAGTATGAAATGAATAAATTAAACGAAGTGCTGACTATGTTGGAGCTGAAAAATTTAATTTTCAGTTCTTCTTATAATGAGTACGAAGTTACAAATTAGAAAGGGTAGATATGGCTACTAATTTAGTTATAGTTGAGTCGCCTACTAAGGCTAAGACGATTAAAAAAATTTTGGGACGAAATTACAAGGTTATGGCATCTGTGGGACACATTAGGGATTTGCCCAAGTCCACCTTAGGTGTTGATGAAGAAAATAATTTTGAGCCCAAGTATATAAATATTAGAGGGAAGGGCCCTTTAATCAACGAACTTAAAAAAGAGGCCAAGGCTTCCAAAAATGTCTATCTGGCAACGGACCCCGATAGAGAGGGAGAGGCTATTGCGTGGCACTTGGCTCACATCTTGGACATTGACGAAGATGATCCTGTGAGAGTTACTTTTAACGAAATCACCAAGAGCGCCGTTACAAGTGAAATGAAAAAACCTCGCAAGATTGACATGGATCTTGTTGATGCGCAGCAAGGTCGCAGAATTATCGACAGACTTGTGGGATATAAAATTTCACCCCTTCTTTGGAAAAAAATTAAGAGCGGTCTTTCAGCCGGTCGTGTTCAATCTGTGGCTCTTAAAATTATTTGCGACAGAGAACAGGAGATCAGAGACTTTAAGCCGGAGGAGTATTGGAATTTGGAGGCTGATCTTTCAAAGGTCGGCAAAAGAACCAAGTTTGTTTCCAAATACTACGGCACCGTTAAAGGCGGCAAGGATACAAAGGTTGAGCCTAAGAACAGAAAAGACGTGGACGAAATTTTAAAGAGGATAGACAAGGATAATTTTGTCGTGGCGGAAAAAAAGGAAGGCACGGCAAAGAGAGCGCCTTACAAGCCTTTTACCACATCCACTTTACAACAACAGGCTTCAAGCAGACTTAATTTTAAGACGTCAAAGACAATGATGGTGGCGCAAAAGCTTTACGAAGGTATTGAAATTAAAGGCAAGGGCTCCGTCGGTCTCATCACTTACATGAGAACGGACTCTACGAGAATTTCAGACGAGGCTAAGTTTAAATGTCTTAATTTTATAGAAGAAGAATACGGCAAGGAGTACATGGGCTATGTGAGAAAGGGCAAGGCTCAAAAGGGTATGCAGGACGCTCACGAATGTATCAGACCCACGGATCCTTTCCTTACACCGAATTCCATTAAGGAATATTTGTCCAGAGACGAGTTTAGACTTTACAATTTAATTTGGCAGAGATTTGTGGCATCTTTAATGAAGGATGCAAGTTACAAGACCTTGGCTTTAAAAATAATGTCAGGGACTGAAATTTTTAAGACGACTGGAAGGACTCTCACCTTTGACGGATTTTTAAAAGTTTATACTCAAGGAAGTGAAAAGGACGAACTTCTTCCTGACCTTGAAGAGAATGAAAAGTTAAAACTTTGGGACTTGAGAGAGGAACAAAAGTTCACTCAACCTCCTGCAAGATATACTGAAGCGGCTCTTATTAAATTTTTGGAAGAAAATGGCATTGGCAGACCTTCCACCTACGCTCCCACAATTTCTACAATTCAATCTCGCTACTATGTTGTAGTTGAAGACAAGAAATTTGTGCCCACGGAGCTTGGAGAAGCGGTTAACGAATTTTTGATCAAGTATTTTACGGAGATAATTAACATAGACTTTTCGGCACAGTTAGAGACGGACTTAGATCAAATTGCCGAGGGTGAAAGAGACTGGCGAGGACTTGTGGGAGAAGTTAACACTCACCTCACCAAGTGCCTTGAGGTTGCAACGGAAGAAGCTGAGAAGATAGAAGTAAGAGACGAAGTGTCGGATGTAATTTGCGAAAAGTGCGGCAGAAACATGGTAATAAAAATCGGACGCTTCGGAAAGTTTTTGGCTTGTCCCGGGTTTCCCGAATGTAGAAATGCAAAGCCCTTAGTTGAAAAAATCGGCGTCAAGTGTCCCGACTGTGAGGACGGAGAAATTGTAAAGAGACGCTCCAAAAAGGGCAGAGTATTTTACGGCTGCTCCAACTATCCCAAGTGTGAATTTGTATCTTGGGACAAACCTATTGACAAAAAGTGCCCGAAATGCGGCTCAATTTTGACTGAAGTCAGGACAAGGAAGGGAATTATACACAGGTGTTCAAATAAAAACTGTGGCTATAGCGAGGGTAAGGATGGAAAATAATTATCTTTTAAGTGAAGAATTTTCTAATAAATATAATATTGTACCCGGAAAAATAAAAGACGGTAGGTTTTATGCCTACTGTCTTTCTGTAGATAAAAATATTGCGGCGGAAGTTGAAAAAATTGTAAAGATGCCTGTGGAATTTACACAGGTGGGTAAGAGTGAAATAGAAAGACTTAGAAAGCTTTACTATAAGTCGAGGGACAACTTTAAGGGCATGAGCGCCAAGGATATTTTAGACGAGCTTATTAAAAAGGCGTATTTTACAAAGGCCTCTGACATACACTTTGACCCTCAGGAAGGCTATGTAAGTGTCAGGTTTAGAATTATCGGCTCATTAATCAACTACATAAATTTAGACGCGGACACATATATGCGTGTGGTCTCCCGTATTAAAATTCTTTCCAACTTGGACATAGCACAAAAGAGACTGCCTCAAGACGGCGGCTTTGACATGGATGTGGAAGGGAGAAAGCTTGACATAAGAGTTGCAATTATCCCCACAGTTCACGGCGAGAAGACTGTCCTCAGACTTTTAAACTCAGTTAACATTACATATTCCTACGAAGGCATTGGCCTTGAAGGAGAGGACAGGGAAGTTGTAAATAATTTAATTTCACAGCCCTCTGGACTGATTTTAATTTGCGGGCCTACAGGCAGCGGCAAGTCTTCAACTTCTTATACACTTTTAAATCTTTTAAACAAGAGCTACAGAAATATTTTGACAATTGAAGACCCGGTGGAGTACAAGCTTAAAGGCATTAACCAAGTTCAGGTCAACGAAAAGGTGGGCATGGACTTTAACACGGGACTTCACTCACTACTTAGGCTTGACCCGGACATTTTGATGGTGGGAGAGATAAGAGACGAAATGGGAGCAAGGGTCGCCCTTCGCGCATCAATTACAGGTCACTTAGTCCTCTCAACTTTGCACGCCAACGACAGTGTGGCGGCAATTATCAGACTTTTAAATATGAACCAGGAGGCCTACATGGTGGCGGGAGGTCTGATGGGAATTATTTCCCAAAGACTTTATCGCAAGCTCTGCCCTCACTGTAAGGAAGAGTATCACGGCTACTCAAAACTTTTGCAAAAGGTTACAACCACCTACAGGGCAAAGGGCTGTGACAAGTGTGTGGAAGGTTACAAGGATCGTGGTGCGGTCTTTGAAATTTTAAGTATTAACGACTCCATCAGAGGCAAGATCAAGGAAGACATAAAGGAAGAAGAGCTTAGAAAAATAATTGAGGAAGAGCACATAAAGACCTTAAAGGATAAATTTGTAAAGCTTGTGGAGGAAGGTGTCACAAGTGAAGAGGAAGTATTTAGAAATATTTTTACCATGGGCATGATATGAAAAAAAGTGTGAGAGAAAAGAAGTTTTTTTCAAAAAATACATTTTCAGATTTGGAGCTTTCAATAATTTTTAAAGAGCTTTCCATTATGACAGGGGAGAATATCCCTGTGCAAAAGTCTTTTAAAGTTATTGAACCCCAATTTAAGGGTAAGAAGAGAAGGGCTATAGAAAATATTGGGGCAAATTTAAATTCCGGCTACTCTCTCTACGACTCCGTAGATGAAGGTGTCCTTCCCAACCTTGCCAAGAGCATGATATTGGTAGGGGAAGAGAGTTCAAGCCTTACGGAAATTTTTATGGAGCTTTCCAAGTACTACAAGGACAAGGACAACTTTAAAAAGAAGTTCAGAAACGCAATGACCTATCCCGTCATTTTACTTTTAATTACCGTCTTTGTAGTGCAGTTTTTAATAATATATGTGCTGCCCACATTTGCCGACATACTCACGGAGCTTGGCGGTGAGCTTCCGCCATTGACCCAAAGCCTGGTAAGGTTCTCTCAGTTTTTGGTTAAATACAATCTGTTTATACTTTTGGGAATTTTAATATTGGCTTTAATCATTATGTCCCTTCTTAGAATTCACAGTGTAAGGTACAGGGTGGACAGGTTTAAATTTAAATTTGAAATGGCGAAGAGAAACTTTTACTATCGCTTTACAAACACCATGTCCCTTTCATTAAATTCAAAACTTCCTTTGCAAAGAGCCTTTGAAGTTTCAAAGGGCGTGTACGAAAATTTGTATGTGGAAGAAAAGTTGGAACATGTGAGGGAAAATATTGTGGAAGGCATGACCTTCTCCCATGCCTTGGAAGAGTCTCAAATCTTTCCGCCCCTTATTATTTCTTTAATAAGAGCGGGAGAGGAGAGTTCCAAAATCGGAGAAGTTTTGACTGTGGCAAAGGACCACTACATGGACGAGGTAGAACTGGCAAGAGAAAAGTTTACAGGTTTAATGGAGCCTGTAATGATTTTGATAATGGCAGCTGTAGTTGGCTTTATCGTAGTTTCCATTGCGATGCCGATGTTTGAAGTTATAAATAAAATATGAGGTGTATTATGGATAGAATTTTAGAAGCGGTTAAGATTTTAAAAGAAAGTAAAAAAGTTATGGCTCTCACCGGTGCGGGAATTTCTACTGAATCAGGTATCCCCGACTTCAGATCCGACACGGGCTACTACACCAAGATGGATCCCATGCGCGCACTGTCAAGAGATGTTTTAATCTACGACCCGGCAAGATTTTATACGGAAGGTTACAAGGTGCTTGAAGATTTGCAAGGCAAGAAACCCAATGCGGGCCACATTGCCTTAAAGGATTTGGAAGACCTTGGAATTTTAAAGGGAATTATAACTCAAAATATTGACAATCTTCACTACCTGGCAGGGAGCAAAAATATTTACGAAGTCCACGGCGAGTCTCGCAGCGTTAGCTGTATGAGTTGCGGCAAACAATACCCCTTCAGAATAATGGAAGAGAAGGTTAAGGCACACGAAGTACCGCCTAAGTGTAATGAATGCGGCGGAGTTTTAAGGCCCAATGTGGTGATGTTCGGCGACCAAATGCCCGATACTTTTTACAATGCCATGAGAGAAATAGAAGACACGGACACCTTACTTGTAGTAGGATCATCACTTCAAGTGGCGCCTGTCAACATGATTCCTCGCTATGTAAAAAATTTGATTATAATAAACAAAGAAACGACCCCTGAAGATTCACGTGCGGCAGTAGTCTTTCACGAAAACTCCGGAGAGACATTGAGAAAAATTGTAGAGGCTTTAAGATAATGTACGGCGCTTTTGCAAATATTTATGACGAGGCAATGGGGGAGTATGACTACGACGAGGTCATGAAATTTTTAGAAGGGAAGATCGGTCCTTCCGACTCCGTCCTTGAAATGGCATGTGGCACGGGAAATCTCACAGCTCTCTTGGAAGAAAAGTACAATGTAAAGGCCTTTGACATCTCCGAAGACATGTTAAAAGTTGCAGGGGACAAGGTGAGGGACGAGAGTATTTTATCCAAGCAGGACATGAGGGACTTTAAATACGCTGAGAAGTTTCAAAATATAATTTGCTTTTGCGACTCTCTAAACTATATTTTAAAAGACGAAGAAGTTAAAAAAATTTTTGATAACGTGTACAAGGCCCTGGACGCCGGCGGCAAGTTTATTTTTGACCTTAATACAATTTACAATTTTAAAAATTATTTCGGCGACTCGGTATTTTATGAAGACAAGGATGACTACTTTTATCTTTGGGAAAATTTTTACGACATGGACTCAAATTTAAATTACTACAACTTGGTTATCTTTGAAAAGAAGGGCGACCTCTTTGAAAAATCATATGAGGAGCACATTGAAAGAGGATATGAAATTTCGAAAATAGAATCCTGGCTCATTGAAGCGGGATTTAAAAATGTTGAAATTTTTGACGGATATACAGATGAAAAAATAAAGGACGAAACTTTGAGAGGAGTTTTCGTCTGTTACAAATAAGGAGGCAGTATGAGTTACATCATTAGAGGAACAGATGTAAATGACAAACTTAAATTTATTTTCGCAAATACTACGACTGTAGTGGACGAGGCAAGGAAGATTCACGACACATCAATGACATCAAGTGCTTTACTTGGCAGAGTCCTTACCATAGGAGCCATGATGTCTACCAATATGAAAAATGTCAAGGACACAATGACAATTATTATAAACGGAGACGGACCTGCAGGCAGAACTGTTGTTGTCTCAAGTAAGGACGGCACACTAAAGGGCTTTATGGACAACCCCCATGTGGAGCTTCCAATTAGAGATGACGGCAAAATTGATGTAAGAGGTGCTGTGGGCAAGGGCAATATTACAATTACCATGGACCTTGGACTGAAGGAACCATATTCCACAAGCGTCCCAATTGTAGACGGAGAAATCGGCACAGACATTGCCAACTACCTTTACACTTCGGACCAAGTGCCTTCAGTAGTAGGAGTAGGTGTTTTAGTAGACAAGGACCTTTCAATTAAGGCCTCGGGTGGATTTATAATTCAACTGCTGCCGGGATACACGGAAGAAGACATTGATGAACTTGAAAAATGTGTCTCAGGTGTTAAGTCCGTGACGGAAATGATTGACAGAGGACTTACTCCTGAGAAAATGGCGGAAGAAGTTTTAAAGGACTACGAGCTTAAAGTCTTGGAGAAAGAAGAGATAAGCTTTAACTGCGACTGCTCCAAAGAAAGAGTTGAGAATGCTCTCACATCCTTGGGCGAAGAAGAACTTAAACAAATGATTGAAGAAGACGGTCAAGCGGAAGTCCATTGCTATTTTTGCAACAAAAAGTATCTCTTCACGGGAGAAGAGTTGGAAAATATAATAGAAAAAATAAAGTAAAGCTCATTGCTTTATTTTTTTTTGCCCTTATACTAATTAGTATGACAGTAAAAGAAAAGAATTTTAAAAAAGCATTAAGGGCTGCCTTCCCACATACCATACCTGTACTTACAGGTTATTTATGTTTGGGAATAGCCTATGGCATACTTCTTAATAAAACGGGACACGGCGTTATGTGGACAGTCCTCTTCTGTGTACTTGTCTTTGCAGGTGCGGGGCAATTTGCCACAATACCTTTTTTAATTACACCTGCTTCTCCCTTGGAGGTCTTTGTCGTCCTTACAATGATTAACGCTCGTCACATATTTTACGGCATCTCCATGTTCGGCAAATTAAAAAACGCCGGCAAGTACAAACCCTACATAATCTTTTCCATGGTGGACGAAACTTTTTCATTACTTTACTACACACATCCGCCGGAAGGTGTGGACGAAAATCAATTTATGTTCGCAATCTCACTACTTGATCACATATATTGGATCATAGGCTCCGTCATCGGCACACTCCTCGGATATGTAGTGACATTTTCAACACAAGGTCTTGACTTTGTACTTACGGCTCTCTTTTTGACAATAATCTTCTCACAAATAGAGGACCCGAAAAATGTTTGGCCTTCAATTATAGGCATCGGCTCCGGAATACTGTCCCTATTTGTCTTCGGCAGAGATCACTTTATGGTGCCTGCCATGATTCTTATAATTATACTTTTGACTGTATTTAAGAGGAAATTAAAATGAACAACGCACTTATGATTTTAATAGTGGCATCTATAAGCTCAATAGTTACAAGATTTGCGCCCTTCGTTCTTTTAAAAAACAAAGGTGACAGCGAATATGTACAGTACTTGGGAGAGGTTTTGCCTGCAGCTTCAATGGGTCTTCTCATTGTCTACTGCATGAGGCACGTAACTTTTGATGCTCCGGGAAATTTTGCCCCTGAATTTATAGTAATTGCTTTAATTTTTATAATGCACAAACTTAAACTAAGCAACCTTCTCACAGTAGTAGGGGGAACTGTGGCATACATGATTTTAAAACAATTTGTATTTTAATTTTGCCAAAATCTTTCAGATTTGTTATACTACTTAGGTAATGAGCCGTTAGCTCAGCTGGATAGAGCGTCTGGCTACGGACCAGAAGGTCGGGGGTTCGAATCCTCTACGGCTCGCCAAACCTTGTGATTAATCACAAGGTTTATTTTTTTGCATTAATTTAATGAGCCGTGATATTTAATTTAATTTCAGCTATCATTTATTTTATTTAAATTCAACGATTATGTATTAATTAAAAAATTTTCGATACGGATATACAATTTGCCAAAAATTTCACATAATTTTCAATTGATGAAAACGTTTATTTTTGTTAGGATAATAATTGGATGACCCAAAGAAATCATTAGGAGGTATACATGAAAAAACTTACAAAAGTTATGATTTTCGCATTGGTGGCAATGCTTGTCCTTACAAGTTGCGGCAAGAAAGAGCCAAGTGCGACAGAAGGTTTATTTAAAGCCGGTACATATGAAGTTGAAGTAGACGGATATGGCGGAAAGATGAAAGTAGCCACTACTTTATCGGCAGACAAAATTGAAAAGGTAGAAGTTTTAGAACATGGAGAAACTGACGGAATAGGTACAAATGCAATTGACGAACTTCCGGGCAAAATTGTTGAAGGACAAACTTTAAACGTTGAAGCCGTAACAGGTGCTACTGTTTCTTCAACTGCTATTTTAGACGCTGTTAAACAAGCTATTAAAGATGCAGGGGGAGATCCTGATGCTATAATGAACGCGGCTGAAGGCAAAGAATCGGGAGAAGCTGTTGTTGAAGAAACTGACGTTGTAGTTGTAGGCGGAGGCGGAGCAGGTCTTTCTGTAGCTGTATCTGCAGCTCAAGAAGGCGCGAAGGTTATTTTAGTTGAAAAGACCGGAGCTTTAGGCGGAAATACAATTAGAGCCGGCGGACCATACAACGCTGTTGACCCGGAAAGACAAAAGAACGTTCCGGCTGCAGATGAAAACAGTATGGCAAAGATAATGGCACTTACTGAAAAAGAAGCTAAGAGCCCTCGTCATCAAGAGCTTATGGACGAACTTAAAAAAGACATAGAAGAATACAACAACGGACCAAAGGATCACTTATTTGATTCAAAGGCCCTTCACAAACTCCAAACTTATGACGGCGGAGACTATGTTGGCCAATTGGAATTTATCGAAAAACTTGTAGACGAATCTTTAGAAACATCTGAGTGGATGGCAGGCAACGGAGTTAAGTGGACAGATGATATTACAACTGTACCGGGAGGCTTATGGCCGAGAGCTCACCTTCCTGTTAACTCAGCAGGTAAAGACTACATCGACGCAGGAGAACACGCTGCTACAGAACTTGGCGTAAAAATTATGCTTAACTCTCCGGCTGAAGAACTTATTGTTGAAGACGGAAAAGTTGTAGGCATTAAGGGAACTACTGACGGCGCACCGTTGGAAATCAGAGCAAAGGTTGTTGTACTTGCAACAGGAGGCTTTGCTGCCAACACTGAAATGAGAAAGATTTACAACCCGGACTTGGGAGAACAACTTCCGACTACCAACTCACCTGCAATTACAGGAGACGGTATTAAGATGGCTGAAGCGGTAGATGCAAATACAGTTGGCATGGAATACATTCAATGCTTGCCTTTAGGCAATCCTGAAAACGGCGGACTAAATGCTTGGGTAGGCGGTTCAGGAGTTGAATACTACTACCAAGTTAACAAAGAAGGCAAGAGATTTATGGCTGAAGACGGCAGAAGAGACGTTATGACAGCTGCACTTTTGGCTCAAGAAGACAGTATGAGTTATGTAATTTCCGGCGGCAACAACAAAATTGAAGTCGGAACTAAAGACGGCCTTAATATTTGGGGCGACAATGTAGATGAGCTTGTAGAAAAAGGTATTGTTTTCAGAGCTGATACAATTGAAGACCTTGCAAAACAAATCGGCGTTGATCCGGCAGTACTAAAAGAAACAAACGACAAATTCAACTCCTATGTTGAAAGCAAAAACGACCCTGACTTCGGACGTACATTGTTCGGCGACAAAATTGTTGCACCTTTCTACGCATCAAAGAGAGTGCCCACAGTTCACCACACAATGGGCGGCGTTCAAATTGACTTACAAAACCACGTAATCAACAAGGACGGCAAAGTAGTTGAAGGACTTCTTGCAGCAGGAGAAGTAACAGGCGGTATCCACGGTTCAAACAGACTTGGCGGCAACGCACTTGTAGACATCCACGTATTCGGAAGATCTGCAGGACAAGAAGCAGCTAAGATTGCTCTTGGTAAATAATTAAATAAACACGAAAGTACGGTTTCATTTGAAGCCGTGCTTTTTTTGTTTGAATAACTTTATTTATTTCAACATAACATGTATATTGTCTTTTGTTGAAAGGGGAGCACAAGCTGAGAGGAGTTAAATCTCGACCCGTAAGCTGATCCGGATAATGCCGGCGTAGCGAGTATAGTAAAACATACTAAGTGCCCTCGCGCACTTTTTTTTGTGCCCCGAAAGGAGGATATATGAACAACAACATGAGAAAGATCACATTAGGAGGACTTGTAATTGCACTTGCACAAGTTCTAAGTTATGTAAAGGTGTATGAAGCGCCACAAGGCGGCTCCGTAACCTTAGGCTCAATGGTGCCCATAATTTTATTTTCACTAATATTCGGAGTGAAGGACGGACTTTTAGTTTCCTTTACCTACGGCATATTACAATTCTTATTAGGCGGAGGAATTACAATTCACCCCGCATCAATTATTATGGATTACCTGTTAGGCTTTGGAGTTTTAGGATTTGCAGGCCTTATTACAAAGGGACAAAAGAATTTGACAAAGGCTGTAATAGGTTCAATCTTTGCGTCGGTGCTTAGATTTTTAATGCTGATACTTGCCGGCGCCACAATTTGGAAAGCCTATGCACCTGAAGGCATGAACCCATGGGTTTATTCTTTAGGATACAATGCGGCATACATGATTCCTGAAATTATTTTGACAGCGGTAATAATTTATTTTCTATTCCCGAGACTTTACAATGAATTTAGAAAAGCGGGAGCTTTTTAACTAATTTGTAAATCTTTTTTTAAAGATTGTTGATACAATAACGTCAGGAGGCGCATATGGAAAGCAAAAAAAATAAAAGCCTAAAAGGATATATTATTTTGCTGATTGTACTCATTGTAATTTTTTGGTCAGCAGGTAAATACGCGGGCAGTTCAAAGGTAATTTTTCCGAAATTGGATAAGGCTGCCATTACATCCTTGGAAGAAGGTCACGACACTTACTTGTTCGACAAGGAACAAGTCCTCATGACTTATCTTTCAAATGAATATCCGGACAAGGAATTTGAGACGAACTTAAAGGAAGAAAAAGAGGGTGTCTCATACTATGAAGTTAAAGCTTCAGGTGAAGAACCCTTTGAAGTAAAGCTTAAGGAAAAAGAAATTATACTGAAGAATGAAAAAGTTAATATTTGGACAGTTATAAAATAGGTGGGTGACCACCTTTTTTATTGCAAAAAAATAAACCCTCGAAAGGGTTTATTAATTAAAGTGCGCTCATTATAAAGTTAATAGCCAAGAAAAATACTTTGCTTAAGACTTCAATAATTACAAATATTATTCCATACCATCCCAAGAAGGAAAGTCTGTCCTGACTTCTAAGTCCCTTGCCAAAAAGGACATAGGAAATAATTATTGCAAATCCGCACACCAACACCGTGCCCAAAAATGCCGGGGTCAATGCCGCGAGTAGTGAAGGCACTACGTTAACTTGTTTGTTTATAAAGAAGAAAGCCATGGTTATAAATGCTCCCACAGCCCATGCGAGGAATGCCGCAGTGACGATATTGCTCCTTGTATGGGGAAGGTCCGCCTTATCAACTGCCGTCTTTAAAGGGGCGATATATTCGATTAAACTCATTGCCACTCTAAGGAGTAGGAGTATAATCACAGAGCCTTCAAACTTAACTGACAATAGAGGTATAAGGGTGAAGACTAAAGCCGCCGCTAAAAGAATTATTGTCACAGGGAAGGAACCTGCTTCCTCCAACTTATTAATGAGGAATTTTTTCTTCTCTTCCATTGCAAGCTTTTTATTTACCTCGTCAAAGAAGGCTTTTTCCTTGTCGTTGTACTCTAATTCATCATCGTCCTTTAAATCATCTCTCAGCCAAATGTCGTCGATGATTTCATTTTCCGGAGCTTCTTTTTTAGATTTATTTTTCTTCGCTTCCCTTTGTTTTTTATTTTTTAATTCTTTGTCTGTCGTGGAGTATGTCTTTTCGGAAGTATCTTTTGTCTCTTCAATCTTTATCTCAGGAGCTTTCTTGGGAGCTTCTTTGGAAAGATTTTTATCCTCGGCTTCTTTTATGACCTCGTCCGTAATTATAGGAACAGGCATGGTCTGCTCAATACTTCCGATGTTTGTAAGAGTTTGGTCCACAACTTCTTTTTTGTCTTTTTTCTTTTGCTCTTCTCCGGGGACTATGCCCGGGTTTGTATATTCGGCAAAAATTGAAAACTCGTCATTGCGTTCGCTTATAAAGCTGTCCCAAATACTTCTGAAAGACCTCTTTTGTTTCGGAGGGTCCTTCTTTTTAATTTCAGACTTCAGTTTTTCAACTTCCTCTTCCACTTCTTCTTTAACAGTGTCAGGGTTTAAATCAAATTCATCTGTAGGCTTTTCAAAAAATTCTCTTGAGTTAATGAGATTAAAAGGTCTTTTTCTCTTAGTAGGCTCTTCAGGCTCTTCAATCTCTTCTTCAGGTGAAAGATTTTCTGAAAGCTTTTCTTCCTTGACCTTTTCTTCCGAAGTATTTTCCGATGTATCTTCTGATTGAGTTGAAATATTTTCAGAAGGCTCTTCATCCGAAACATCTTCAGCCTCTTTTATATCTTCAGGTTGTGTGTCTATAATCTTTTCATCAACAACTTCACTTAAAGCTTCCACTTCTTCCTTCGGCTCATCAACAGTTTCAATTAAAGCTTCAGTTTCTTCCTTTGCGTCAGGCAAAGCCACACCTACATCTTTAAAGGCAGGGACTTCTTTTTCAAAGGTCTTGGGACCTATAAAGTCATCTCTGCTTTCAGGATTAGTGTGTTTATATATTTCCTTTGCAATTTTTTCATCTAATGTGTGGACGATCTCTTTTAAATTGTCGTCGTGATTTATGTTGTCCAATAAACTCGGATCAAAAACTCTTGTCTTGTCAGAAGTTTTTTCCGAAGTTTTTGCACTTGTCGTTATTAATTTGTGTCCGCATATGTGACAGTAGTTTGCACCGTCCTGCACTTTCGCTCCACAGTTTGAACAATACAAGGTTTTCACCGCCTTTATAGTTTCTTTCTCAATTATAACACTTGTTACTTCAATTTAATATTGTGTTATGATTTGTTATAATAATATCGGAGGAAAAAATGTACACAGCTCTTTATAGAAAGTATCGCTCCCAAACCTTTGACGAAATTTTGGGACAAGACAATATAGCTACAATTTTATCCAATCAAGTGAAGTCGGGAAATATTTCTCACGCCTATTTATTTTCAGGCACGAGAGGTACGGGAAAGACCAGCTGTGCCAAAATTTTGGCAAGAGGTATTAACTGCCTTCACCCGGTTAACGGAAGTCCCTGCAATGAGTGTGAAAGTTGTAAGGGCATAATGGACGGCAGCTACATGGACGTGGTGGAAATGGACGCCGCATCCAACAACGGCGTAGACGACATTAGAGATTTAAAAGAAAAGGTCTACTATCCGCCGGCCAATTTAAAGTACAAGGTCTATATAATAGACGAGGTTCACATGTTATCCAAAGGTGCCTTTAACGCTCTTTTAAAAATTTTGGAAGAACCGCCTAGACACTTGGTATTTATTTTAGCTACGACGGAACCCGAGAGAATACCCGCCACAATTTTGTCCAGGTGTCAGCGATTTAACTTCAGAAGAATTTCAAAGGACGTAATTGAAAAAAATCTTAAAAAAATAACTGAAGAAGAAGGAAAGTCCTGTGACGAAAAAATATACAAGTTAATTGCCAACAAGGCACAAGGTGCCATGAGAGATGCCCTGTCCCTATTGGATCAGGTACTTAGCTACGGGGAAGATATTTCTTATGAAGACGCCCTTAGCATTTTGGGAATTGCATCGGAAGATGAAATTTTAAATCTTGCCCTCTATATGTTAAAGGGAGATTTGGAAAAGAGCTTTGCCTTACTTAGTAAAATAGTCTACAGCGGCAAGGATCCCTTGTCCATATTTAAGGACATAATTTTAGTCCTTCGAGATGCCTTGGTTTACTTGGTGACAAGTAAGGACTTGGACCTTGGGGGAGACTACGAGAGAGAGACCTTTGAAAAGTTTAGAGGTATAGACATTGGACTTTTGTACTACGCTATTGACGTGCTCTCAAAAAAATCGGAAGACGCCAAGTATGCCTTTGACCAAAAGGTGCTTCTTGAACTTGCAATTATTGAAATAAAAAGCAGTTTTATGGACATACCTGTCAGGGAACAAATTGTAATTCCAAAATCAGCGCCGGTTGAAGCGGAAAATACATCGGAAGATTTAACTTCAGATGTGCCTTTGCCTGCTGAAGAAGAGGATGAAGAGCCTGAAGAAGTAGAAGGCATGTTTATACAGGAGGGAAATTCCAATGTAGAGCCTAAGAAGACAGTTGAAAGCATGGAAGAGCTTTACAGGGAGTTAAATTTAAATGACTTTAAAGACTCTTTAGAGAGCCCCATACTTCAATCTATGATAGGCTATATAGAGGATTTTGAAATAGAAGAGGGCGACATAAACTTTCTCATCAAAGACAAGTTTCAAATGAAACTTTTAAAGCAAAATGAAAGTGAATTAAAATCAGCCTTAAGTGAATTTATGAAAAAAGACATGGAAATTAAATTTACCTTAAGGACTTTGGAAGAAAAAGAAAGAATGAATAAAGTCTATGACTTATTTGGAAAAGAAAACGTAAATATTAATTAGGAGGATAAAATGAAAGGATACCCTATGGGCGGCGGCAACATGAACAACATGATGAAGCAAGTTCAAAAGTTGCAAAAACAAATGGAAAAAATGCAGGAAGAAATGACTACAAGTGAGTTCTCCGCAACTGTAGGCGGCGGCGCAGTAGAAGCTGTAGTGAACGGCAATAAAGAACTTTTAAAAATAAAAATCGACAAGGACGTAGTAGATCCCGACGACGTGGAAATGCTTGAAGATTTAGTTTTAAGCGCAGTAAATGAAGCCATGAGAACTGCCGAAACCAAAACCGGAGCTGCAATGAAAAAACTCACAGGCGGACTTAATATTCCGGGAATATAATGAAAAGACCTTTAGAAAATTTAATAAGAGAACTTACAAAATTAAAAGGCATAGGCCCCAAGTCGGCGCAGAGAATTGCCTATGACATATTGGAATCTGATGAGCAAAAAGCCATTGACATTGGAAATGCAATTATCGACGCAAGAAAAAATGTGAAGAAATGTTCCAAGTGTAACGACTACACAGATGTGGACCCGTGTAACATTTGCACCTCACCTATTAGAGATGCCTCTACAATATGTGTAGTGGAATATCCGAAAGACGTAGTCGCAATGGAGAAAACAAAGAGCTACAACGGACTCTACTATGTCCTTTACGGACAAATAAATCCAAGCTCAGGTGACAACAGAGAGGACCTCTATCTGCCGAAGCTTTATGAGAGGATTAAGTCCGAGAACATTAAAGAAGTAATCATTGCCACAAGTGCCACTCCTATGGGAGAGGTTACGGCAAAATTAATTGCCGAGGACTTAAAGGACAGTGAAGCGGTAGTAACACGTATAGGCTACGGTCTGCCCTATGGCGGCGAGTTTGAATACTTTGACCCCATTACAATAAAAACGGCGATAACAAACAGAAAGAGAATGTAATGTTCTCTTTTTTTATTTATTAATATCATTAATATTTCACATTGCAAAGGCATAATAATATTCATTGTTCCCATAATTGGGTATGGATATAGAAGGAGGGCATATGGACATTAAAAACAACAAAAATAAAAACTTCGGCAACGCACCGCTGATCATTTGGTATCTACTTGCAGTTGTCGTTATTATAGTGCTACATTTTTATGTCGGACCGGGCTTACAAAAGACGCCTGCCATTGAAAAAGTAGACTACTACACATTTTTAAAAATGGTAGATGATAAAAAGATAGAAAATTTGGAAGACAGAGGCACGGAGTACTACTACACTTTAAAAGAAACGGGCAAGGAAAAGATATATCAAACAACTGCTTTTAACGACCCGAACTTGGTAGACAGACTTTATGAAAACGACGTAAAGTTTGAAAAAGTTGTGCCAAAGGAATTAAATCCTATTCTGTCCTTTATTATTACAACGTCAATCACGCTGGTGGCGTTTATAATCTTGGGACAAATTCTGTCCAGGTCTCTATTTAAAAAAATGGGAAATGGCGGCGGCATCGGACCCATGAGTTTCGGCAAGAGCAATGCCAAAATTTATGTAAAGGACACGGAAGGCGTAAACTTTTCAAATGTTCAGGGACAAGACGAGGCCAAGGACGCCCTGTCGGAAATAGTTTCATTCCTACATAACCCGGCAAAGTACACGGAAATAGGAGCGAAACTTCCAAAGGGAGCACTCCTTGTAGGACCTCCCGGCACAGGTAAGACTATGCTTGCACAAGCTGTGGCAAATGAAGCCAATGTACCTTTCTTTTCAATTTCAGGATCGGAATTTGTGGAAATGTTTGTAGGTCTTGGAGCTGCAAAGGTGAGAGATTTATTTAAACAAGCCAATGAAAAGGCGCCTTGTATAGTCTTTATAGATGAAATTGATACAATCGGCAAGAAGAGAGACGGTTCCGGCTTCTCAGGTAACGACGAGAGAGAACAAACTCTTAACCAACTCTTGTCGGAAATGGACGGCTTTGACGCCACAAAGGGTGTTGTAATACTTGCGGCGACAAACAGACCTGAGTCTCTTGACCCGGCGCTTTTACGTCCAGGCCGATTTGACAGAAGAATTCCCGTTGAGCTTCCCGACTTAAAGGGAAGAGAGGCAATCCTTAAAGTACACGCCAGAAAGATTAAAAAAGACGATGACATTGACTATGTTCAAGTTGCAAGAGCAACAGCCGGTGCAAGCGGCGCGGACCTTGCCAATATGGTAAATGAAGCGGCTCTTCGTGCAGTCCGTGAAGGCAGAAACAGAATGACTCAAGAAGACTTGGAAGCGTCGGTGGATGTAATCTTGGCAGGCTATGAGAGAAAGAATGCCGTAATCAGTCAAAAAGAAAAAGAAATTATTGCATACCATGAAGTGGGCCATGCAATTGTAGCTGCGAAACAAAGTAACTCGGCACCTGTGCACAAAATTACAATTGTACCTCGTACATCGGGAGCCTTGGGCTTTACGATGCAGGTAGATGAAGAAGAAAAATTCCTTCTTACAAAGGAAGAGGCCTTTAATAAAATCACGACTTTCGCCGGCGGAAGAAGTGCGGAAGAACTTATCTTCGGCACAAGAACGTCCGGTGCATCAAATGACATTGAACAAGCGACACGCATTGCAAGGTCAATGATCACCAAGTTCGGCATGAGTGACAAGTTCGGGTTTGTGGCAATGGAAACGACAACCAACAAGTACTTGGGAGGAGACTCCTCACTAAGTTGCTCACCTGAAACGGAAGCCATGATTGACGAAGAAGTTAGAAATATTGTAGAAAGAGCTCACGAGAAGGCGATAAATATTTTAAAAGAAAATATGGAAGCCCTTCACGAAATCTCAAGATTCCTTTTGACAAAGGAAACAATATCGGGAGAAGAGTTTATGGAAATATTAAATAAATACGCATAAGAAAAGACAGGCAATGACCTGTCTTTTTTTAATGCAACCTTATTCTTTTGGTTCCAAGCAAATTTTTTTTCTGTATTCCCCGGGAGTCAGTCCCGTGTATTTTTTAAAAGTAAGTGTAAAGTGAGCCTGTGAAGAGAAGCCGCACTCATAGGAAATATATTCCAAACTCTTTTTGTTTTCCGCCAAAAGTTTCTTCGCCATATTAGTCTTTAATGTGTTTATGTACTTGCAAAAGGAAACGCCGGTGTATTTTTTAAAGAGAGAGCAAAGATAGTTTTTTGAAATATGTAACTCCTTTGAAATGTCTTCCAAAGTTAAACCTGCACTGTAATCTCTGTTAATAATTTTAACGGCGCTGTTTACTATGTCGTTTTCACTGTACTTTATTTTTTCAAGTAATGTGTCGGAGTAGGCGGTGATTATTAATTCCCCCAACTCCTCCAAAGCTTTTATGTCCTTCGCTTCATCCAAAGAATCGTTAAACTCCCCGGCTATGTAGTTTAAGTCTTTGTTGTACTTAATTAAAAAATATGTATAGAGAAAGGAATTTAAGTCGGAAATTTGCTTCCTATATTGGGAAAAATTTTTCGGCGATTTATTTCCCATGCTTATAAACATTTCTCTTGCCTCGTCTATGCACTCAGGCTTTGTAAGCTGAGCCACATCTAAATAATTTGTCATAACTCACCTTCAGTCTATTAAAAATAATACAATAATTTTTTAAACACCATGTGCTTCTTTAAATATATTATATAGAAAACGATAACAAATATCAATTGGAGGTTGAAATGGAAAAAATAAATATTATTTATTGGTCAGGCACAGGCAACACTGAAAAGATGGCTGAAGGAATTAAAAAAGGTATCGAATCAAAGGGAGCTGAAGGAAATATTATAAAAGTTTCCGACGCAACACCTGCAGATGTAGAAAGCTGTGAAAAAATTGCATTCGGCTGTCCAGCTATGGGAGCTGAAGAATTGGAAGAAGTAGAAATGAGACCCTTTATGGATGAAGTGAATAAGATTTTATCCGGCAAAAAAGTTGTTTTATTCGGCTCTTATGAGTGGGCAAACGGTGAATGGATGGACACTTGGGAAGACGAAGTTCACGACACGGGAGCCAATATTGTGGAAACTCTCATTTGCTTCGGCGAACCTTCGGGAGATTCCATGGACGAGTGTGAAAGAGTTGGAAGAGCTATCGCTGAGGCATAGAAACAATTACAAAACTGAAGTTTTAAAATTTTATAAATATATTGAAGGCTTAGATGATTTAAATCACTTAAAGCACTTAATAGGTTTTCATTTGGCCCCGAGTATTTGTAAAATCAAAGTAGGATCTTTAATTAATTTAAAAAATTCAAAAAAAGATTTGGCAAGTACTTGGTCAACATACAAAGATGAAATCGCAAAGTTTTTTAACATTGACTTTATTGAGTTGAAAAACGACGACGATGCTCTCTTGTTATATTTTTACAATGCGGATGAATTAATCAGCAGGGTCAATAATAGACAAATATCTTCTTATCTCACAACTATAGGCTATGAAAAAAATGAAAACATTAATTATTATTTGAAAAAACTTCAGGAAAATTGTAAATGCTCCATCCCCTCGGAAGTTGGAATATTTTTAGATTATCCCTTATCAGATGTCATTGATTTTGAAAGTAATTCAAAAGAGTGTAAGTACTGCGGTTATTGGAAATGTTACAATGACGTTAAAGGCGCCAAAAATTTGTGCCGCCTCTACGATTTGACTAAGATGGATTACATAAACAAAATCATGAACTGATTCTTTCAAAACATAATTTCCTTAAAGTAAAAGGTACAAGTAAGTCGCTTGTACCTTTTATTTTGTATTGATTAAATTTTATTTTCGCTTACTCTTTAAATACTCGTCAATTGAATTTGCAGCTTCCTTACCTGCACCCATGGCAAGTATAACGGTAGCAGCACCTGTCACCGCATCGCCGCCTGCAAAGACACCTTCCCTCGAGGTCTCGCCTCTTTCATTTGCGATGATACAGTTTTTTCTGTTGACGGAAAGGCCTTTCGTTGTAGAAGCGATGAGAGGATTGGGTCTTGTGCCAAGGGCCATAATGACAGTCTCAACTTCTATTTCATACTCGCTGCCTGCAATAGGCACGGGACTTCTTCTGCCGGAGTCGTCAGGCTCACCCAACTCGTTTTTTATAACTTCAATTTTTTTAACCCAGCCGGTGTCGTCGCCGATTATTTTAACGGGATTTGTAAGCATTAAAAACTCAATGCCTTCTTCCATGGCGTGATGGACTTCTTCCGCTCTTGCAGGAAGTTCTTTCTCCGTTCTTCTGTAAATAATCTTTACATCGGCTCCAAGTCGCTTTGCCACACGAGCGGCATCCATTGCCACATTGCCGCCGCCTACTACTGCAACTGTTTTGCCCACGTTAACAGGAGTGTCGTAACCTTTTTTAAAGGACTTCATAAGGTTGTTGCGAGTTAAAAATTCATTTGCGGAAAAAACTCCGTTTAAAGACTCGCCGGGTATGTTCATAAATATTGGAAGTCCTGCGCCGCTTCCTATAAAGACGGATTCAAAACCATCTTCAAAAAGTTGATCCACAGTTACCGTTCGTCCTATGACAATGTCGTTTTTAATCTTCACACCCAATTTTTTTAAATTTTCCACTTCGTGAAGGACTATGTCGTCAGGGAGTCTGAACTCGGGAATGCCGTAGACCAAAACTCCGCCGGGGAGATGTAGGGCTTCAAATATTGTGACGTCGTAGCCTTTCTTTGCAAGTTCTCCTGCGCAGGTAAGTCCTGCAGGGCCTGCTCCTATTATTGCGACTTTAATGCCTATAGGATTTTCTTTTGTAATAAGGTCCACATTATTTTCTCTCGCATAGTCCGCCGCAAATCTTTCCAACTTTCCGATTGAGACAGAGTCGCCTCTGTTTTTAAGGACACATCTCTCTTCGCATTGCTTCTCTTGAGGACAAACTCTGCCGCACACGGCGGGAAGGGAAGTGTACTTAGCCAAAACTTTTGCCGCCTCGTCAAAGTTTCCCTTTGCAATCTCACGAATAAATCCCGGTATGTCTATGGACACGGGGCATCCTTCCACACAGTGAGGGACCTTACAGTCCAAGCATCTGTTGGCTTCATACACCGCTTGAGGATAGTCGTAGCCCAAGGACACCTCTTCAAAATTTTGATTTCTCACGTGGGGATTTTGTTCCGGCACGGGAATTTTTGTAAATCTGTTTTTCTTTATTTCCTTTACAATTTCTTCGTCTATTTCAAAAGTGTTGTGCGCTTTTTCAACAGCAGTCTTTAAATTACACTTGTGGTCCTTTTCCTTCATAAGTTCTTCAGGATGATCCATGTACTGTCTCTGTCTTTTCATTGCATTGTCAAAGTCCACAAGGTGTCCGTCAAACTCCGGACCTTCCACACAGGCAAACTTTACTTCGCCCCCTACATTTACTCTACAGGCGCCGCACATTCCCGTGCCGTCAACCATGATGGGATTAAGGGACACAATGGTAGGTATGTTTAATTCCTTTGTCGTAAGGGACACAAACTTCATCATTATCATGGGACCTATGGCAACACAGCGGTCGTACTTCTTGCCTTCCACCTTAACCAAGTGATTCAGCATATCCGTGACATTTCCTTTAAAGCCGTAGGAGCCATCGTCAGTGCACGTATAGACATTTGTCGCAGCGGCTCTCATCTTTTCTTCAAAGATAATATACTCCTCGGACTTTGCTCCGATAATTACATCACAGTTTAAGCCGTGCTCTTTAAACCACTTAACCTGTGCATAGACAGGCGCCGCACCGATACCTCCGGAGACAAATATGTAGTTTTTCTTTTTAAGCTCTTCCAAGTCTTCGTTTACAAATTCAGAGTACACTCCCAAAGGTCCTACAATGTCTCTCACATATTGACCTTCTTTAACGGCATTTATTTTTTGAGTGCCTGTGCCTGCAGATTGAACTACTATGTCCACAGTGCCGGCATCTTTATCAAAGTCTGCAATGGTAAGAGGGATTCTCTCTGCAAACTCATCTGCAATTACAATTAAAAATTGCCCCGGCAAAGCGGAACTTGCTATTAAAGGAGCTTCAATGCGTAAAAGATACACATTGGGCGCCAAATATTTTTTCTTAACAACCTTAAACATATTTCCTCCTATATAAACACAAGTGAAATTTTAAATTAATTCACAATACATTATACAACAAGTGTAGTGTAAGGAAAAAATTGAGGGAAAGTATATTTAATAATTTTTTAAGAATTTTGTTGATTCTTTTTATAAATACTTTGATACCATAATGATGGAGGTAGGAATGGAGAAGAATTATACTATTTTAGTTTGCGAAGACGACGAATCGATTTTAAAGTCAATTGACATATATTTAAAACAGGAAGGATACAATACAGTTCTTGCACGAAACGGCAGGGAAGGTGTGGACCTCTTCTTTGAAAAAGGTGCTGACCTCATCATCATGGACCTAATGATGCCTGTTATGACGGGAGAGGAAGCTATACTTAAAATAAGGGAGAAGTCCTATGTTCCTGTAATTATTTTGTCGGCAAAGGGCGAGGACTATGACAAGATCATCGGCCTTAACATCGGCGCCGACGACTATGTGACAAAGCCTTTTAACCCATTGGAGTTAATTGCAAGGGTCAACTCTTCCATTAGAAGATATTACAACTACACAAAGGACATAAATGACAAGGACGAAATTACCATCGGAGATATATCTCTTTCCAAAAAAGAAAAGACAGTCTATGTAAGTGGAGAGAATGTCGATGTGACGGGAATTGAATATAAAATATTGGAGCTCTTAATGTCAAATCCCGGCAGAGTTTTTTCCACAGATGAAATTTATGAAAGGGTGTGGAACGAACCTGCCCTTGATGCAAAGACTGTAACTGTGCACATTAGAAGAATTAGAGAAAAAATTGAACTTAACCCTAAGATCCCTCTCTATCTTAAAGTGGCGTGGGGTTTGGGATATAAATTTGTAAACCCGGAGGAGAAATAAATGGAAAATAAAAAGAAATACTATATTAATTTGTTTTTAATAGGCCTTGCAATAATTACAGTCTTTACGACTTTTAAATTCGGAGACAAATTTCCCGCCTTTGACAGAACGAGAAATGTATATAGAGGCTTTGACAATTACCTGAGTAATTCAATAGATTCATCTCTATATGACAGCTACTATTCTCAATACAAGTCGGGGGCATTGAAGTATGTACTCAGAACTTTAAAGACTCCCTATGAGAAAGATGATAATTATGAAAGTGACGAAAGTCTTTTGGAAGGAGATAATGAATGGGAAGGAGCCGAAGAGAGTAAAGCAGAGGTAACAAAGGACACCAAACCCTATGTGACATATATTACAAACTTGGATGTAGATAGGAGCAAGGATCCGCAACACATAGACCTGGACAAAAACTACTATGTAGTAAAAGGCTATTACGAAGACGGCAGAATTACCTTTACCTATGAAAGCAATTCAAAGGACTATGACAGTTTAAATGCTTCTCTCAGACAAGAAGTGAGAAGTACATTAATGAACAGCCTTAGAAGAAATACAAATATTAAAAAGATAAACTTCCTCTATGCAATAGACAACGCAAGTGAAGAGTTTAAAGAGCACGTTGTCTCAAGTGAGTTTGCAAACAACTACGCTTTTAATCTGCCAATGGCAATTATTGCCGGCGTAATTATAACCGCCCTTGTGGGAATATTTATTAAATTCCAAAACATTAAGGACAGTACCTTCTATTTAGGAGTTATGAGAATTCCTCTGGCTGTTGTAGCGGCACTAACCATATTGTGGTTTGCCGCATTTGCACAAATATATTACATGATTAACGGGGGAAGAATTACAGTGCCTTCACCTTTGCCTGTCCTTTTAATCTCAATATTTATTTGCTACACAATATACTTGGCGGCAATGTACTACACACTTTGGATTAAGGGTCTTATCCTGGAAGGCAAAAAATCTGCAGGCGTTCAACATATGCTTGTGGCAAAAATTTTTAAGACATTTAATAAGATTGACTTTTCAAATAACGGTATTACAAAATTAATCGTCGTCGCAATTGTGCTCCTCGTCTTGGGATTTATTATAATTGTCGGTACAGGATCACGTGAGTTGGCTGTAATATTTTGGGTTGTGACTGTTGCCGTGGGAGTGTACTTGGCAAAAGGACACATAGATGATGCGGAAACTATAAGAGAAGGCACGGAAGAAATTGCAGCCGGCAACTACGAAGACAAAATTGAACTTAAACACTACAAGGAAATTGAAAACAATTTAAATCACGCCAGTGAAAATTTGCAAAAGGCTGTAGAGGAAGCGGTAAAGAGCGAGAGACTAAAGTCGGAACTCATTACAAATGTGTCCCACGACCTAAAGACACCTCTTACTTCCGTCATAAACTATGCGGAGCTTTTAAACAAAAATGACTTGAGCGAGGAAGAGATTAAAGAGTATTCGGAAATTGTGTACAAAAAATCTCACCAACTTAAAAAGCTAATTGAAGATTTGTTTGAAGCAAGTAAGATTAACACGGAAAATGTAGAGCTTGACAGAGAGAATATAGACTTTAAAGAACTGCTTAAACAAATTGTGGGAGAGTGGTCGGATAAGCTTGAAGCCTCAGGCCTTGAAATTATTACAAACTATCCGGATGAAGAATGCACCCTTTACTTGGACGGGGGCAAAATGTACAGAGTCCTTGAAAATATATTTTCTAATATTTCCAAGTATGCCATGGAGAACACGAGAGTCTATGTGGATTTAAAAATTGAAGATGGTAAAAAAGTTTTGGAAATTAAAAACATTTCAAAATATTCTTTAAACATTTCCGCCGAACAACTTATGGAGAGATTTACCAGAGGAGATGTGGCAAGGAACACTGAAGGCTCAGGCCTGGGTCTTTCAATTGCAAAGTCTTTGACGGAAATTCAGGGCGGCAGCTTTACAACTGTAGTAGACGGAGACTTGTTTAAAGTGAGGATTGAATTTAAGGAGGATTAATCCTCCTTTTTTTATAATCCTTTAAGCTCCGTGAGAAATCGTGAAATTTGTATGCCTTCATATTCAATATAGGTGAGAATTAATTTTTTCTTCGCCCTTGTCATGCCTACATATAGGAGCCTTCTCTCTTCTTCAAAGTAAGTGTTGTCTCCCGAGTGTAAAAAGTCAAGGGACGCCTTTGAAGGCAAATTATTTTCGTATAGATCTACAATTATAACTTTGTCAAACTCAAGCCCCTTTGCGCCGTGAATTGTGGAGAGATAAATGTGGGAGTCTTTCTTTGAACTTTCTTTTAATATGGAGTCTAAAAATTTAAGCTTGCCGAAAAACTCTGTAAATGTGCCGGAATGTTTCGAGACATTTTTTATCAGCTCCAAAAATTCCACCACACTTCCCGTGGACTTTAAGTATCTGAAGTTGTCGTTCTTCAAATACTTTTCATACTCCAATGTGTCTAAAATGTATTGCACGCCATAGGAGGGACTTAAACCTTTAAGAGTGTCAAGGGCGCTTCCCAGTTCTGAAAGAGACTTGTGATAAAAGGGCTTTAAGTTCGGATAGTTCTTTAAATCCTCCAATATGTCGTCTGACTTAACACTTGCCATGTAGTCTCGCATAGATTTGGAAATATATCCCTTCACCTTAAAGCAAATGCGTTTAAAGGCTTGATAGTCGCCCCTGTCATTTGCAAAGTCCAAGATGTCCTTTATATCGTAGATGATGGGGTTGTTGTAAAAGCTCATGCCTCTGTCGTAAATGCGAAAGGTCAAGCCTCGCCTTTCCAAAATTTCAGCCAAGGTGAGGGAAGAGACGTTATTGCGATAGAGTATGGCAACCTCTTCATCCTTTGATACTTCACCTACTAAAAACTTTTCAAAAATTTCAATTGAAGAAAACTTTGAAATATTTACAGGCTCCAAGTAGTCCTTGTCGCTTACAAAGTCTTTATCAAATCTCTTTTTATTTTGCTCAATAAATGCTCCCGCCACATCTACAATATTTTTAGAGGACCTGTAGTTTTTGTTCAAGTGATAGATGGCAAGGTTTTTGTAGTCCTTCTTCAAGTCCATAAGGTTTGAACTTTCCGCACCTCTGAAGCTGTAAATGTTTTGGTCGTCGTCTGCCACAATAAAGAGGTTGTTCTTAGGTCTTGCTATTAACTTTATAAGTTTAAACTGAGACATGGAAGTGTCCTGTCCCTCGTCAAGTTGAATGTACTTAAATTGATTTCTAATCTTTTGCAAGAGATACTTGTCACTTTTTAATATGTCGTATGCCATAATAATCATGTCGTCAAAGTCAAAGAGGCCGTTTTGTTTTTTAAATCCTTCGTATCTGTTATAGATAAGAGGGAAGTTTGGCGTTTGACACATTGAATCTTTTTGAAACTCCTTGGGATCCAAGTACATGTTCTTAACATATGATATTTCGTTGATGCAAGTTGTAATTTTTTCGTCGGTAATTCTGTCAGACTTTAGAGATTTAAAAATATTTGAAATAATTTTTCTCTGTCCCGGCGATTGTTTGTCTTCTATAAATAAAAGCTTTTTGCCGCGTAAGTTCTTGTACTGATTAATAATGCCGAAGGAAAAACTGTGAATCGTCGCAAATTTTACTTTGCCGCAGCCGGGAAACATTGCGTTGAATTTTTCTTCCATATTAAGTGCCGCCGCTTTTGAAAAAGTAATTGAAAGTATATTGGAAGGCTTAATGCCTTTGTCGATTAAATTTTTTGTCCTGTGAATGAGAAGGGTAGTCTTGCCTGCACCGGGCACCGCCAATACAAGGGCGGGTCCCTCCATGTGCCTTGATGCAAGGAGTTGCTCATCTGAAAGTCTTAATGTCATAATCTTCACCTGTTTCTTACTATAGTATAACATCTGAAATTTTACGATTAAATTAATCATCGTAACTCTTTTGTAACTTTTTATTGCATTTGAATTTGCCTTTTGTTATAATCGAGGAAACAAGAAAAAAATATTACAAGGAGTGTTACGAATTGTTTAAAATAAAGAATATTCTTCCGGCAGGAGCGTGCGCACTTGCTTTAATGTCATTCATAGGAGCGAAAGATGCAGGGGTTTTTCTAACACCTCACTCAACTGTGACTTACAGTGGGAAGAAGATAGAATTTCAAGTAGGAGAGAAGGCTGAATTAGTCGAGGATAAGGGCAGTGCTTTCTTGGTTGCCAAGGGCGAAGCGAGACTTACCGTTCCGAAAGAAAAAATATTGTTAACCGAGACAAATATCAACTTATATCAAGTTGTAAAAAATACATCAATTAGAGACAACGGAAAAGTTTTAAGATCTCTTTTCTTAGGAGAAGAAGTAAAACTTTTAGACGACAAAGGTACATATGCCCTTGTTGTTGCAGCAGACGGAACCAAGGGCTCCGTACAGAAATCAGCTATTAAATTGATTTCAGACTCACAAATGTTTGTGACAAACACAAAGGCAAAAAAAGATTTTAAAGTAGATCAAAAGGGCGTTAAGCTAAACTTCAAAAAAGGCGACGACCTTCAAGTTAAGGACTTTGTAAATGACGAATTTATAATTTTAGTCGACGGCAAAGAGTTTAACGTAAATAAAGACTTTATAGATATTAAAGTGGGCACCAACCCTTCACCTGTAGCAGAAGAAGCGGGAGAAGAAGTTGTGCCTGAAAAGTACAAGAACAAATTAGGCACTACAGACAAACCGGCAGCTGAAACTGACGGCACTTTGGTAGCAAATATATTGAACTCCGCATATGACAAATTGGGCACTCCCTATGTATATGCAACGGCAGGTCCTGAATCTTACGACTGTAGCGGTTTTACTTATGCAATCTACACAGGAGAATTTAAAATTAAACTGCCGCGTTCATCAAAAGACCAAGCAACTGTAGGCACTAAGATCGAAAAAGAAGATTTACAAAAAGGCGACTTGGTATTCTTTGATACCACAAGAAGCGGTGGAGTATCTCACGTAGGTATTTACATCGGTGACGGTGAATTCATTCACGCTTCAAGCGGCCAAGGAAAAGTAGTTGTTTCAAAACTTTCTGAAGGTTACTATTCTGAAAGATTTTTAAATGCTTCAAGAGTATTAGACTGATATAAGCGCAGGAGACTGCGCTTTTTTTGTGAGGAGATTATGGGAAAAGTTTTATATGCAAAACCTGTGAGGGAAGAAATTTTAACAGATGTTAAGGCGAAGATGAAGGCACTTACCTTCACACCTGTACTTGGAATAATAAGAGTGGGAGAAAACTCCTGGGACCTGTCCTATGAAAAGGGACTTAAAAAAACCGCCGCAGAAATCGGCGCCGACGTAATGGTAAAAGAATTTGCAACAGATGCTTCGGAAGTTGAAATTATAGAAGGCATTAAAGAATACAACGACAAGGCCAACGTGAGAGGCATATTGGTCTTCAGACCTCTTCCCAAGACTTTGGACGAAGACAAAATTGCAGATGCCATTGACTACAAAAAAGACGTGGACTCCATGTGCAAGAGAAATTTGGCGGATGTATTTTTAGGCAATGAATCGTGCCACTATCCCATTACGCCTCAGGGAGCTGTTAAAATATTGGAGCACTACGGCTATGAGTTTAAAGGCAAGAAGGCTCTTGTAATAAACAGAAGTCCCGTTGTGGGAAGACCCCTTGTTAATCTTCTATTAAACAGAAATGCAACGGTGACCATTGCTCACACAAAGACTGTAGACATTAAAAAAGAAATTCAAAATTCAGACTATGTGTTCTTGGCGACAGGTCAAGGTGAAAAATTCACCGCCGACTACTTTAAAGGCCATGAAGTAGTCTGCGACGTTGGAATAAATGTGAACAAGGAAGGGAAGCTTTGCGGCGATTTAAATCCCGATGCCTTTTTAAAAGTTGCGGCATACACTCCTGTGCCGGGCGGTGTGGGAGCAATTACAAATCTCCTTCTCTTTAATGAAATGCTTAAATATTAAAACAAAAAGGATGCATTGAGCATCCCTTTTTTATTTGCTGAAGACCCACAAGGCGCGGGCTTCTTTTTTTATTTCTTTTTCCGTCCAAAGTTTCTTTGAGTTTTCGGGACTGTTAGGGTCGTTTACAATTATTTTGCCGTCCTTTATCCCGGATAGAACAATTAAATGCCCCACATCTGTAAAGATTCCCGGCTTAACTGAGACTAAAATATATGAGCCTTTGTCCAATATGTCGATTAAATTTTCTCCCATAGGAACGCCCACACAACTCACGCCGTATTTTTGCGCGGCACTTTCAAATAGCTTACAGCTTGTCAGGTTTTGCTCCAAAAAGCCGTTGTCGGAAGAGAACTTTGCAATGTCTATAGGGGTTACATCTTTTCCTAAACCCTTAAGTATCATGGCAATAGATGTGGGAGCACATCCATAGGTACCTATTGCTTGGTCGCCATACTTTACATAGCCCCACTTTCTGTCCCATTGCAAAAAATAGGGGAGAGGATTTTTCACACCAAAGTCTTCAGACTTGGGAGCAAGTTTTTTATTTCCTTCAATAAAACCCTTGGCATAACCTATGGCATCTTCGTTTTTAGAAACTAATGCCACTATGGACTTGGGAAGACTCTCTCTGTTTTCTTCCAAAAAAGTTTTTGAAGCTTCTGTCTGAGCATTTGCTATGTAGTTTTCCATCTCATCAGTCACTTCAAAACTTTGATCTCTTTTAAACCAAAGGGTACTGTCATCTATTCCGTCATTATTAATTGTCAACAAAGGATAGGCAAACTTTAATACTATTAATAAGAACACCAACAGCAATATGTATTTAGAGAATTTTTTTCTCTCACGTTTCTTTTTTCGTTTTATAATTCTTTCATCTCTACTCATTTTTATCACCGTGGTTATTCTATCAAAAACTTTTTACAAAGTTATTAAAAATATTGTCTCATTTATTAAAAATATTCTAAGAATAAAAAAAGAAAGGGTTAAACCCTTTCTCAATTAACCTTCATAAGGTTCGAAATCTGATTTTTCAGCTCCGCAAATTGGGCAAACCCAATCTTCAGGTAGCTTTTCAAAAGCTGTTCCCGGAGCAACTCCGCCGTCTTCGTCGCCTACTGCCGGATCATAAATATATCCGCACATTGAACATTCATATTTTTGCATTATCTAAACCTCCTTATGTTATGTCTTAAATATACCCCAAAAGTATAGAGTTGTAAACATAGGCCTTTGTTTTTAATATTTTATGAAGGGTATTAAATTAGTGGATGGTTGATTATGATATATTTTTGTAAAAAAATTAAAAGCGATACTTACAATTTAAAATATTTTATTGCCGAGGCCCTTAGGAGTATTTCCGAATTGGTAAATGATGAAGATGAGCTCTTTGACATTAAGCTTATTCTAAACGAGCTCTTGGTTAACGGTATTATCCATGGCAACAACAGCGACATTAACAAAAATGTGGAGCTGTCTATTTGTGTGAAAGAGGACTGCCTAAACATTGTTGTGAGAGATGAGGGGAAGGGCGTGGACAGAGTCAACAGAGACCCGAAAGAGCTACGTTGTAACGGCAGAGGCCTTTTAATAGTTGAGTCTCTCGCAGATGATATGAAAATAAACGGCTGCGAAATTTCCGTGTATAAAAATTTGTGTTAGTGTAATTTGTAGCATATGATATAATTTAAGAGTTTAAAAGGAGAACTTATGGATTATAGAAAAGATATTAGAAATGTGGCAATCATAGCACACGTTGATCACGGAAAGACAACTTTGGTAGATGCTCTTTTAAAACAATCAGGAGTATTTAGAGAAAACCAAGTTGTAAAAGACAGAGTCATGGACTCCGGGGACATTGAAAGAGAAAGAGGAATTACAATCCTTTCAAAAAACACTTCAGTTTTTTATAAAGGAACCAAGATTAACATTATCGATACACCGGGACACGCCGACTTCGGAGGAGAAGTGGAACGTGTATTAAAAATGGTGGACGGCGTTGTACTCTTGGTAGATGCCTTTGAAGGACCGATGCCTCAAACGAAATTTGTACTTAAAAAAGCTTTTGAGCTTAACTTAATGCCCATAGTTTGCATCAACAAAATAGATAGAGACGGAGCAAGACCTTTGGAAGTTGTAGATGAGGTCTTGGATCTATTTATAGAACTTGGTGCGGGAGAAGAAGCTTTGGAATGTCCCTTTGTCTACACATCGGCAAAATTCGGCAAGGCATCTTTGGACTTTAACAACATGAAGGACAACATGGAGGACTTATTCGACACTATAGTCAAGTATATTCCTTCACCTGAAGCCAAGGAAGGACCCTTCCAACTTTTAATTTCCACAATTGACTACAACGACTATGTGGGAAGAATCGGAATCGGCAAAATCGAAAGAGGTAGCGTAAGACCTCAAGACATTGTTGTAATTGTAAATGCACAAGACGACAATGTATTTAAAAAAGTAAAGATCACGGAAGTTTTTGAGTTTGAAGGCTTAAACAGAGTCCCGGTTGAAGAATCAAAGGCGGGAAGCATAATTGCGGTGACAGGTATTGAGGACATAAACATCGGAGATACAATTTGCTCTACAGAGATCGGAAGAGCACACGTCTGA